>WQXD01000222.1 GCA_009785015.1 Oscillospiraceae bacterium
ATTCATTTATGACCGTAATCAGAGTTTTGCGGCAGGCGGGGTCGTTTTTCCACTCATCCACTGCGGATTTCAGCCGCTTTTCGTATGCGGGAAGATCAAAAAACCAGTTGTCGGAAAAAACGCGGTCCGGAACTTTCCCCGACAAAACGCTGACGGGCTCGATGAGCTCCTCCGGCTTGTACTGATGGCCTAAGGAGCACTCGTCGGCATAGGCGTTTTCGGATTTGCAGCCTTGTATCGGGCAGCGCCCTTTTACCTGACGTCCGTTTAAATAGAGCCCTTTTTCCGCGTCGAAAAACTGCGTCGCGCGCTCCAATTTCAAAAATCCGCCCGTATACAGTTTTTCAAATATTTCTTCCGACAGGGCGGCGTGTATTTTTCCCGCTTCGCCCAGAGCCGAGCCCGCGTATATGTCAAGTGAAATTTGGTATTTGTCCAGCGTTTCTTTCTGTATTTTATGATTTTGCGCGACGAACTCGGGCAGGGTTCCCGAAAACCCGCCGGCAGCCGCTTTTTCATATCCGATTTCGACCCCGGCGCCGTAACAATCGATGCCCGAAACAAACAGGACGTTTTCCGGCCCGATGCGGTCGCGCATGAAGCGCGCGAATATGTCCGCGTGAATGAAATATCCGCCCACATGATGAAAGTATATCTCTTTTTCACCGTATGGCATTCCCCCGGTTATGACCGCTCTTTTGGGGAATTTCGGCCTTATTGATTCATTTTGGAAATGCGCCAGCCTGTGCCTGATCATGTCTTTTCCCATAATCGAAAAAACTTCGTGCATGTCGGGCGAGTTCTGCCGCCCGCATACCGCCACGCGCAAAATCATGCTGACGTCGCCCACGCTTCCTTTGTACTCCTGAGGATTTTTTTTGTACAGTTTGGTTTCGGGGGCGAAACCGTGTTTTGCCGCGAGTTGTTTTATTTTGTCAAACCAAACCGCCGCATCGTCGGAAGGCTCGTATATTTCAATATAGTCTTCCGCGATATTTTTTATGACATGGCTGTCGATCTCCGGTTTTTGCGCGAACGATTCGGGCATTTTATAATCCGGGACAAACAAGTCGTCGTAGAAATAACTCAAATAGTTTTTTACCTCGCTCATAAAGGTGACGTCTTTCCGCGGCTTATCCCCTCCCCTGCCAATTGACAAAATATCTTTGGCGTACTTTTCCTGAATGTTTAAAATATGATATAAGTCAATGTCGTGCTTTTTTGCCCAGTTTGTGACCTGAGCGTATATCTCGTCGGCGGATAACGCCGAAATATAATTTTTGCTTATATCGTTCAATTTGTTCAAATCGAAAAGGGCGCCCGACGGGCTCAGTTTTTCGATTTTGAATCCGAATTGCTCTAATTTCGCCCTGGGGTCGGCCATGCGCCATTCCTCGTAATTTGAATTGAGCAATGTCATGATATATTCTTTCAGGCATTCGGGCATATATCCGACTTCGCCGTAATAATCGAGCGAAAGTTCCGGGTCTTTGCGCTTTGAGAGTTTGCGTTTTGATTCCCCTTCTTGTTTTTGCAGCATTGCGTGGTGTATATACTGCGGCATTTCCCAGCCGAACGCTTCAAAAAACTGCGCGTGAACCGGCAGCGTGGACAGATATTCGTCGCCGCGCACGACGTGGGTGGTATGCATCAAGTGGTCATCCACGACATGGGCGAAGTGATATGTCGGAAGCCCGTCGGATTTTAAAACGAGCTCGTCCCTTATATTCTCAGGCAGCTCAAGGCTCCCCTTGACCAGATCGTTTACCGTTATTCTCTTTTTTTCGTCGCCGGGAGATCTGAACCTGATGATATACGGCTCGCCGTTGTTTATTTTGCTCTCGATTTCTTCAAAAGTCAAATCGCGGCATTTCGCCCATTTGCCGTAATATCCCGTGTTTTCTTTTGAAGCATTTTGAGTCTTTTTGATTTCCTCCAATTGCTCGGGGGCGCAAAAGCACGGATACGCTTTGCCTTCAAAAACCAATTGTTTGGCGAATACTTCGTATATCGGTTTGCGCTCGCTCTGGACATACGGGCCGTAGGCGCCGATTTCGCCGTTTGGCGTAAATCCTTCGTCGAGATTTAAGTCAAATCCGTTTAAAAAATTGAATATACCCTGTATTGCCCCTTTGATTTCCCTTTTTTGGTCTGTGTCCTCCAGCCTCAGATAAAAAACTCCGCCGCTTTGATGCGCGAGCCTTTCGTCGATCAAAGAACTCCAAAGGTTCCCCAAATGCAAAAATCCCGTGGGGCTCGGCGCGAACCTCGTTACGCAGGCCTCAGAGGGCAGATTCCTGGGCGGGTATCTTTTTTCCAACTCTTCCGGAGTCGATTTCACATCCGGAAAAAGTAACCGGGCGAGTTTATCTGACATATGCGTTTCTCCTTTTTTTTCTTTTACGCGTAACAAGCAATTCCGCGATAACAAGGATACCAATGCACGAGAGCGATATCACAAAGCCCGGTATCAGCCCTTCGGTTATATAGTAGAGTTCGATCGTGTGTTCCCCGCCCTCGATCGGAGCGGTTATGAATCCGTCTGTTATCTTTTTTATTTCGCGTATATCGTTTTTCTTCTTGTCTTTTGAATCGTCTTTTGGTTTGCTGACGTCGTTTATTTCGGTTTCGGAAATGGGGTTTATTTCCACTTTCTCGCCGTCGATTTTCAAATTCCAGCCTTTGTCATATGGTATCGAAGTAAAGAATATGCCGCCTTCGCCCGCGTCCACTTTGCCTTTTATGTTCGTGTCGCTGAATTTTTCTATGTCAAGCGATTTCGCTTTCAGTATGTCGTATGCGTTTTTGAATATCTGTTCGTCAAATCCCGCCGCGAAAATATAGAAAGTTCCGCTTTCGCTCGGGTCTATGTCCATATTCACGCTTATCTCCTGCCCGGCGTGAACCGTCCCGCAGTCTATTGTTATGCCCCTGTTTATTTCGTA
The DNA here is from genome assembly GCA_009785015.1 of Oscillospiraceae bacterium. Next base: position 2,946 of record WQXD01000222.1, read on the forward strand.
TTTTTTTGAAACGCCGTTTATGCTCACGTAAGCGTTTTTGCTTCTTGTGGACTTTATATACATGTATACCTGCTGATAAATATCGCTCGTATATACGTGATTTACCGTGCCTTTTTTGCTTTTGTCCGTCATCTGGTACGAGTAGACGCCGTACTTCGAACGGGATTCCGAAAAATTTTCGTTTGAATTGCGGGTCTGCTCTATATTTTCGAATATGTTCCCCGTTATGCCGGTTGCTTTTTTCATCAACTCGTTTTGGAACGCGAAAATATTTTGTTCGCCTACGCCGACTTCCTTTATATCCTCCGAAACGATAAAACCGAGAGGCAGCCAGTATTTGTTTTGATAGACGTTCACCACTTGTTTTTCATCCGTGAATGATTCACCGCCGTCCTCGAGTTCAAGCACTTCAAAAACCGACTGCCGAAGTTCCGGCATTTCGTCGAATACCACGCTATCCACATTATATTCCAAACTTTCCTCCCTTGCCATGAGATATTTTATTGACATAAACGTGTTGAAAACAGGCGTGGCCGAAGAATACAAAAATCTGTTTGAGGGAATGGTGGCGGCGATCCCGAATATTTCAAGCGTTTTGGCAAACCTGCTGTTGGCTTCCGAAGAAAACTGGGATATTCCCCTGTATCTGTACAAGGCGGGGTCGTTTGTGCTGTACCACAGGCTCATTTCAAGCCTAAAAAACAAATCTTCGTCCGTTTCGTAAATATTTTCCACCGCTTTCCGCACGCTTTCTTTCGACGGAGGATAACTGTTTCTGTCCGAAGTTCCGGTGGTGGCCGCCCCTTTGATAGCGGACATCCCCCCCTCGAAAATCATCGCGAACATCAAAATCACCGCCAGGTATGTCTTTGACATTTTGCCGTGTTTATACAGCAGGATGACCACCATATACACAACCAGTACGGCCACGGCTACATAAAACACTTTAAAATCGAAAACGTCTTTTTTGTCGCTCGTTTTGTACCACTGTTCGGCGATTATGAGGTAGCCGAAAACGCACAGCAAAAATTTCAAAACCGTGCCCTTTTTTATACTCTCCCCGTCAAAACTCATATATGATTTATATGCCAGCGTGACCAAAACAAAGGTGAACACGAACGCCTGCCTGTATGGTATTTCGTTTGGGAAATGCATTCCGTGCCAGTAATAATCCAAAATATTCAAATTGAAAGAAAACAGCATGAAAACCAAAAAAGCGCCCGCCGCCAATTTTTCCTTAAGTTGTATCTTCGAATTTAAAAAATACATCCCCGCCATGACAACCGTCAAAAGCCCGCACGCTATATTCGGCAGCCCCGCCCTAACCGCGGGCGTCGTGTTGGGCAATAGATTTGTTATTATATCCAAAATCGAATTGTATGTGGCAAAATCCCTCGAGAATGTGGATCCCGCATTCCCCGTGTTCGCAAACCACAAAAAAGTGGGAAGCAGAATGAACATGGAGAGCCCGACTCCCACGATCGAAGCCCCCACCGCTTCCGCGGTTTTTGTGACAAATCCCCAGACGCTGGGCTTCTTTATTTTGGTGATATACAAGATGATATAATACACCGCGACGAATTCACATACGAAAATAGCCGCGTAATAATTGCATACGACGGTCACCCCCAGTGCGATTATATACAGTTTGAATTTTCTGCTGTCGATTAGGCGCTCTAAGCCCAGTATCACAAGCGGCAGAAGAGCCATGCAGTCGAGCCACATGATGCACCAGTAATATCCGACCGCGTACGCGCTCACCGCGTAAAGCACGGAAAAGCCGATTATGGCAAAACCTTTGTTCAACAGACAGTGTTTCTTTTCTTCATTGGCGTTATTGCAGAGCCCCCTCAGATAAATCGAAAAAAACAAACCTGAACACGAGATTTTGACAATGGTGGCCAGCATCATAAATTCTCTCAGATATTTTTCGGGGAAAAACACGGAGAAAATATATATGGGGGTGGAGGCGTAATAGGACATAAGCGCCAGAAAGTTTGTACCCGCGCCCGTATTCCAGGAATACAAAAGAGAGCCGCCGCTTGTCAGTTTGTGCCGCAGTTCCTGTAAAAACGGATAATACTGATGCCAGCTGTCCACCACCATTATTTGCCTTTCCCCAAACGGAAATATCTTAATGGTGGAATAGGCTATGCCCATGAGCACAAACGGTATGGCAAATGCCAGGATATGCACCGGCAGGTACCTCATTTTTTTAGCCTGCGCCGGATCAGAGATGTTTTTTTCAATTTCGCCCGCGCTTTCTTTCTCGAAGAGATTTACAGTCAAATTTCCGGAGCCGCCGTCGACGTCTTCGAAATCGGCTATATCGTTTATTTTCCGCAATTCTTCCTGTACGGAAGCGGAATCTTTTTCTTTTTCGCCGGCGGTTTCTATAGAATCTGTTCGGTTTGCGCTGTCTTTCATCAATTTTCCCCCCTTTTCACTGCGGTTTATAGCTTTTGCCCGTGTCGATGACAATCGTGTTTTTTTCGCGGTCCCAATCGACGCCGAAATCGAACGCCTGCGCTATATCCGTCAAATTGAAATAATTGTTACCCTCGATGTTGTATGCCGTGAGTGAAATTTCTTCTCCGTCCAAGTATATTTTTGAATTTGTCGGCGCCGCGTATTTGTTTTCCGTTTCCCTGTTTGCCAGCTCGCCGCCCGTCACTGTGTACAGTTTGCCGCTGGTGAGCGTTATCGCGTCGTTTTTATTGTCCCATCCGACGTCGAATTGTTTTTCCGTTCTGGACAAAACATACGCCAGATCGCGGAGCTTGAAGTAATTGTCGCCTTCGATATTATATGCGTCGAATTCGATTTCATCGCCGTCGACTATCACTTTTGAGGATATGGATATCGCGTTGGGCGGAGAATCCGGATCGGCGGCGGGTTTTGAAGGTTTTTCTTCGCTGCAGGCGAAAAGCAGGGTTGATATGATAAAAAGCGGTATTATAAAAAACAGTTTTTTTGCTTTTGGTTTTTGCATATATTTTTCCCTCCGGCAATTTTCGGTGTGTTTTTATACATTATATCTCATTAAACAAAATTTGTCAACATATTTTTTTATTCTGTGCGGGCAATTGCCATAACTCTTTGCAAAGATACTTGACAATCCGCGCTATGATGTGAATAATGATAGAGAAAAAAGGATTTAACGAAAGGAGTCAAAGTATGGGTCTGTTACCGATGGACATAGATATACTGCCTCCGTCCGATGACCGCGTGTTTAAGCTGATTTTGACTTCGCCAGAGGCCAAACCCGGACTAATCAAACTGATCGCAGGGGTGATCGGGCGTCCGGTGATCGACGTTACGGTACACAATAACGAGCTGCCGGTTAGCGACACTATGGAGAAAGCGGAGCGGTTCGACGTCAACTGCATAATCAACGACGGTTCGCAG
>WQXD01000223.1 GCA_009785015.1 Oscillospiraceae bacterium
GAACGTATGGGCGTATCCCCGAAACGCAGGTGCGATATCGTCACGCCGCCGCTCTTTTTTGAGTCGTAGGCAAAATACGCCTGGGCGTATTTGTCAGTGTAGTCGCCGATAATCTTGCACGCGTCCTTGTTTGCGCCCACTGTTCCGTCCCCGCCGAGCCCCCAGAATTTGCACGACACCGTGCCCGCCGGGGTGGTGTCGGGATTTTCGCCCACCGGAAGGGACAGATTTGTCACATCGTCCGTTATGCCGATTGTGAAAACGGGCTTCGGCTCCTTCGCGTCCAAGTTTCTGTAAGCCGAAATGATATTTGCCGGGGTCGTGTCTTTCGAGCTCAGCCCGTAACGTCCGCTCGCCACGAGGCAGTCCTCGAATTTCGAGCCTCTCAGGGCGTTTACCACGTCCAAATACAGCGGTTCGGCCGACCCGGGTTCTTTTGTCCTGTCGAGCACGGCGATTTTTTTGACTGTTTCGGGTATCGCGGAAAGCAGCAGGTCGTTGCAAAACGGCCTGTACAGCCTGACTTTTATAAGCCCCGTTTTTTCGCCCTTCGAATTCAGGTAATCCACGGTTTCCTCGATTGTGTCGCAGGCCGAGCCCATTGCGATCAGCACCTTGTCGGCGTCGGGCGCGCCGTAATAGTTGAACGGCTTGTAGTCGGTGCCCGCCCTTTTGTTGACTTCGTCCATATACTTCACTACTATGCCGGCGACCGCTCCGTAATACGGGTTGCACGCCTCTCTCGCCTGGAAGAATATGTCGGGGTTCTGGGCCGTTCCCCTCAAAACGGGATGGTCGGGGTTGAGAGCCCTGTCCCGAAAGGCCTGCACCGCTTCCATGTCGACCATTTCGGCGAGCTCGTCATACTCCCAAGCGTCTATTTTCTGGATTTCGTTGCTTGTCCTCCAGCCGTCGAAGAACTGCAGAAACGGAACCCTGCCCGAAATCGCCGACAGGTGCGAAACCGCTCCCAAATCCATGATTTCCTGCGGATTGCTCGCGCACATCATCGCAAAACCGGTCTGCCTGCAGGCCATGACGTCGGAGTGGTCGCCGAAGATGGACAGAGCGTGGGTCGCCAGCGTCCTCGCTGAGACATGGATCACGCCGGGCAGCAGTTCACCCGCTATTTTATACATATTCGGGATCATGAGAAGCAGCCCCTGAGACGCCGTATAGGTGGTGGTGAGGGCCCCGGCTGCAAGCGACCCGTGAACGGTCCCCGCCGCCCCCGCTTCGGACTGCATTTCAATAACCCTGACAGTCTGGCCGAAAATGTTCTTTTTCCCCTCGGACGCCCATTCATCCGCCATCTCCGCCATGACCGACGAAGGGGTTATCGGATATATCCCGGCCACCTCCGTGAACGCGTAGGCCACATATGAGGCGGCGGTGTTGCCGTCCATGGTTTTTTTTGTTCTTGCCATTAAAAAATCCTCCTGTGATTATATGTATTTTGGTATATTCTACCACGTTTTACACCTGGATGTAAACATATAAAATGTTAATATTTTGGTTTTTCGGCAAAAAAATAAATTTTTTTCGCTCAATCAATCGCCGGCCTGCATCACATACCGCATATCGTAGACCCCCGTTATCTTTTTGCCCGGGGGCACGACCAAAAAGCGTTCGTCTTCCCAGCGGCCGTCGATCAGCTCTTTCAGCAGCGATATTTTGCCGTTTGCCACTTTCAATTTTTTGCCTGTGCCTTCGATTTCGGTTTTGTAGTTTTCAAAAGCGTTTGAATATTCAAAACCCTCGATTCTTATATACACCGCCTCGTCGGTTTCTATTCCGGGATGCATCGTCTCCCATATGTAATCGGCGTTGTCTTCACCGTAATTTTTCACATACTCCATGTATTCGGCCGACGTTTTGTATGCGGCGAGTTGGCCGGTGCCGTAATATTTGTACAGCCCGTGGCTGCGCTCGAAGTAGCCCGTCGAGCTCCAGCGCGCGCTGAGTATATCCCCGAAATCCGCGATGAAGTTTTCGTTGCCGCCCATGAAGACGGCGCAGCAGTCGTGAACTCTCGGGATGACCATCGGCAAAGGGGCGAAAAGCCCGGTGACGGAATTTCCGCACAGCCCGTAGCCGAGTATGAGCGCATCGTAGGGCCGATTTGGTTCGTTTGCGCTTTTGTCGATTTTTTCCTGAATGACCGACTTTAATTTCTGCGGTTCGTCGTGAGCCAGCATGGGAATAAACTCCAGATCGACGATGTGGGGCGATTCGGATACGAGCCTGCAGGCTATCCGGGCAAAGACGTCGCAGCAGATGAATTTTAAAAACATAATATCGCTCTTCTTTCTTTAAATCTTTAAAACTTTAAAAATCAAAATAATGATCCGTTGTTTTTTATCATACTACTATTTCGGCAAAATGTCAACTGAAAATATTAAAATATCTTCCAAATTCGCATTGACATTTTCAGCTTCGCGTGGTAAAATTATCTAATATTACCGTTGTAAAAAAGGATAAGAGGCAGAAGAAAACCACCCCGTCACTTCGTGACACCCCTCCCGCGGAGGGGAATTTTTCCGATATTTCGGGTGTTTTCTTAATTCCCCTCCGCGGAGGGGAATTTTTCCGATATTTCGGGTGTTTTCTTAATTCCCCTCCGCGGAGGGGTGGCAGGCGCAGCCTGACGGGGTGGTTGTATTTTTTTCTCTTTTGATTTTTACAATTGTAATACTAATAGTGAAAATAGGAGTAAGCCACAGTTTTTAAAAACATAGAAAAAAGCGTATAAATATAGAAACAAAAAACACAAAAAAAAGAAAGGAGAGCCTATCAAAAAGAATGGGAAACAAACAGAGATGTATCTTTTTCTACATTTTTGGTAGCAGGATATTTTTGTGCTCTACCGCGAAAACCAAAAAAACGGCGCCAGCCTTTCGCAGCTCGGCTTCGGCTGCATGAGATTTCCGCGAAAGGGGGTGGCAATCGACCTTGTACGCTCTGCGGAAATGGTCCGCTCGGCGATAGATGCGGGCGTCAACTATTTCGACACGGCGTATATCTATCCCGGGAGCGAAGAAGCGCTCGGCCAGATCCTCTCCGGCAAATTGCGCGAGAGGGTGAATATAGCGACGAAAATGCCGTTGTTTTTAGTGCGTTCTGAAAAAGATTTCGACAAGTTCTTCGCGCGGCAGCTCGAGCGCCTCAAAACCGACCGCATAGATTATTATATGCTGCACATGCTCACGGATTTCGGCTATTTCGAAAAGCTGCGCGGGCTGGGGATCGAAAACTGGATAAAAAAAGAAAAAGACAGCGGCAGAATAAAAAACATAGGATTTTCATTTCACGGAAGCTACCCTTCATTCGCGCGGATCATCGACGCGTATGACTGGGAATTTTGCATGATCCAATACAATTATCTGGATGAGAACCACCAGGCGGGCACCGCCGGTCTCAAATACGCGCACTCGAAGGGCATACCGGTCATGGTCATGGAGCCGCTCAGAGGCGGAAAACTCGCCGCAGGACTGCCCTCTGCGGCCCATAACGAGCTGGCGGCGGCACATAACGAGAGGACGCCCGCCGAATGGGCGCTGAAATGGGTGCTGAACCACCCAGAAGTAAACGTGGTTTTGTCGGGTATGAGCGAGCAATGGCAGGTGGAACAGAATGTAAAGACGACTTGCGAGACAAGGGCCGGCTCGATGACAAAAGAGGAAACGGAAGCCGTAAAAAAAGCGGCCGCGGTCATGAAGGCGAATACAAAAACGGACTGCACGGGCTGCGGCTATTGTATGCCGTGCCCGGCGGGGGTCGATATACCCGAGGCGTTTTCCCGTTTCAACGAAGGCGCCCTTTCGGGCCGCATGCACGCGATCACGCATTATATGATGAGCGCGGGCGTGCTCGCCCAAAAACCGGGTTTCGCCTCGCAGTGCGTAAAATGCGGCAAATGCGAAGAGCGGTGCCCGCAAAGCATAAAAATCGCAAAAACGCTCGGGCTGGCGAGAAAGTATCTGCAGCCGTTCTGGGTCAGGGCGGCGGCTAAATTGATGCGGCGTTTTACCGTGGGCGGGATAAAAAACAAAAACAAGCAAAAAATTTAACAAAATATTTCATATTTTTGTATTGCCATTTGACGGGATGTCTGGTATAATTACCCGTGTGTACCCATAGCAGAAAAATCAGGAGATATTGTAAAAAAACTTATGAAAGACATACCCGCCCTGTTCGGATCGCTTGTCTTCGGCGACGCGGCCATGCAGTCAAGGCTGCCAAAAGAGACTTACGAGGCCCTGAAAGAAACCGTGGCCCGGGGCGCCCAGCTCGATTCCGATATAGCGAATATCGTGGCGAACGCCATGAAAAACTGGGCTTTGGAGAACGGCGCGACGCATTTTACCCACTGGTTCCAGCCGCTCACCGGGGTCACCGCCGAAAAACACCACAGCTTCATATCGCCTGCGGAAGGCGGAAGAGTCATATTGGAATTTTCGGGCAGGGAGCTCATAAAGGGCGAACCCGACGCCTCGAGCTTCCCGTCGGGGGGCTTGAGGGCCACTTTCGAAGCCAGGGGCTATACCGCCTGGGACCCCACTTCGTACGCTTTTATCAAGGATGGGAGCTTATGCATCCCCACGGCGTTTTGTTCCTACGGCGGCGATTCGCTCGACAAAAAAATCCCCCTGCTGCGCTCAATGCAGGCACTTGACAAGCAGGCGCGCAGAATACTCGCCCTGTTCGGCAAAACCGATGTAAAGAGGGTCGTGACCACTGTGGGGGCCGAGCAGGAATATTTTCTTATAGAAAAGGAGATATATGAAAAGCGCCCGGATCTGGTATATACGGGAAGGACGCTTTTCGGCGCGAAGCCGCCCAAAGGGCAGGAACTCGAAGACCACAACTCGGGCGCGATCAAGCCCAGGGTTTCGGCGTTTATGAAGGAATTGGACGAGGAGCTGTGGAAACTTGGAGTGCCTGCGAAAACAAAGCACAACGAAACCGCGCCCGCGCAGCATGAACTGACCCCCGTGTTCTCCACTACGAATATAGCCGCCGACCACAACCAGATAACGATGGAACTCATGAAGACCATCGCGAATAAGCACGGCTTGGCCTGTCTGCTGCATGAAAAGCCGTTTGCCGGAGTAAACGGCAGCGCCAAGCACAACAATTGGTCGATCTCCACCGATACGGGGGCAAATCTTCTGGAGCCGGGCGAGACGCCGTTTGACAATGCGCAGTTTTTGCTGTTTTTGGCGGCGGTCATAAAAGCGGCGGACGAATATCAGGATCTGCTCCGGATATCCGCGGCAAGCGCGGGCAACGACCACAGGCTCGGGGCATACGAAGCCCCTCCGGCTGTCTTCTCGATGTTTTTGGGCGAGGAACTCACCGATATTTTGGACGCCGTCGAAAACGGCACGCCCTACGAAGGCAAAGAGAGGGCCCGCTTGGAAATCGGGGCGACCGTTCTGCCGGATTTTCCGAAAGACGCCACCGACAGAAACAGGACTTCGCCTTTCGCCTTCACCGGCAATAAATTCGAATTCCGGATGGTGGGCGCGAGTTTTTCGATTGCCGACGCGAACATAGTGCTCAACACCGCAGTCGCGGAAGTACTGGGGCAGTTTGCCGACAGCCTCGAAAATACCGGCGATCTGGCGCGCGATCTGGCGAAACTCATAAAAAAAACGATAAAAGCCCACAAGAGGATAATCTACAACGGCAACAACTATTCCAAGCAGTGGCAGGAAGAAGCCGTCATGCGCGGCCTGCAAAATCTTTCAAGCGTTGTCGACGCCCTGCCGGAACTGATCAGCCAAAAAAATATACAACTGTTTTCAAAGCACAACGTTTTCACGGAAAACGAGCTGCGCTCGAGATACGAGATACTGCTTGAAAATTACTGCAAAACGATTCATATAGAGGCTCTGACATTTATAGAGATCGCAAAACGCGGAATAATACCTTCAGCCGTCAGCTATCAAAACGAAATCGCGGGGCTGGCGCAAAAAAAGAAACAGCTCTTTATCGACGCGAAAACCGAGGAGGAATTATTGGAAAAACTCTCTTCGCTGACCGCGGGGGCCTACAAATATTCGGAAGAACTGGAAGCCGCACTCGCCCGAGCGGAAGCGGCGGAAGGCCCGGCGGCAATCGGCGCGGCGCGTTTTTACAGGGACGGGATATGCCCCCAAATGGCCAATCTGCGCGCCAAAGCGGACCGCCTTGAAGCGCTCGTCGCCAAAAAATATTGGATTTACCCCACATACGGGGAAATTTTATACAGCGTGAACTGACGTTTCAAACGTCTTTCATATACGAAAAAAATTTTAATTAAACGCTATA
>WQXD01000224.1 GCA_009785015.1 Oscillospiraceae bacterium
ACAACTTTTTCACGAATGCTCTTTCTGCTCTTGTTGCCTATTCTTTTTTGCCTAAAAAACCCGCCATTTCTCTGCCTTATTTCCCTATCTCTGTTTGATTTTTTCCCTCGAACTCACGTTAAATTAATTCTCTGTAAAGCTCATCGCCGTTCAGATACTCGTAGTTATAGACTAAACCCTGTAAATCGCCTATCCATTCATCGTACTTTATTTTGAATCCGGCGTACTGATAAAATGGTATCAACACTTTTGTTACGGCGTTCAGACGATAATCACGCCAGCATTCGTCCCACGAATAGCCCGTGACCCCGTTCGCCAGCAGAGTTTTATGATAATGCTCGACAAGAGAACGCTGTATCTCCCTTTTCAAATCGTCAGAAAAGCCCACACGCGTCAGGTGAGATAAATCGTTAGTCCCCGTACCTTCGCCCCAAAACTGAAAGTCTACTATCAGCGGCTTATTTTCTTTGCCAAGCGGCAGCATAAAATTATAAATGTGCGAATCGCCGTTGCCGATTGTCACGTTGTTTCTGCCGTTAATGCGATGCGGGAAGCCTTTGCTAAGCGATATATTTATTTCTGACGACCGCCTCAATACTTCTTTTGTTTTATCGTCGAACTTTTCACTGAACTCGCTTATGAACTCTTGTATTCCATCTCTGTCCTCTTGGAAATCCCGCTCTGTTTCTTCGATTTGCGGGATTATTTCTCTGTTCCAAAAAGCCGCGTGAAACCGTGCCAACGACTCGGCGCAGGAGAACCATATACTTTTATCTTTTAATATCGCGTCGTCGGGCGCGGTATAACGGCTTGATATATCTTCCAGCACTATCACAAATTCGCCTTTTTCTTCCGAGATAAAAACGTCGTAACAAACAGGTATAGGGAGATTATTTACTCCGCTGTCCCTGATAAATTTATAGAACTTGCCCTCGTTTTGACTCACGCCGTGGTATACATTTTCTGCTTTGTTTTGCTTCATGGTTTTTATAAAGAGCTTCTTTTGACAAACATCATCACCGTCTTTTATTTGGACGCTTGCTTTTATGACTAATGCCGTGTTTGATTCTTTGACTTCTGTTATTTCCACGAATGTGATTGTTTGGTTTTCCGATAAATCCAGTACAGAGCGGAGATAACCGTCATCTATCACCGGCGTATCCGACATGATATTTTCATATATTTCGTAATTCATAATTTGTCGACTCCGTCAATTTTATTTTTTCTTGAAAATATTATACTACAGATTTATTTTTTTATCTACCGATTTTGAAAAAATGTTTTTTTGCTTTTTCTCTTGACTTTTTTTTAAAATTTTGGTATCATGCAATTATAGAAAGTCAAAAAAGGGAGGATACAAAATATGCTCTGCGCGAAATATTACATCGAGACGTCCGGGGAGCTCGCAGACGTGGGGGCGGAGCTCGCCGAAATCGAAACCACGGGCAAATGGAGCCTCGACAAAAAGCAGACGGAACTGTTCACAAGCTGCAAGGGTTACGTGCATGAAATCGAGGAAATCGAAAAAGGCCGGGGGTATATAACGCTCGCCATCCCCATGCAAAACCTCGATATGGAAAACAGCGCTTTCAGTTCGCTTTGGCTTTACATGGTCGGCGGCGCGACGCACGCGCTTATCTCATACAACAAATCGCGTCTGGTGGATTTTTGGTTTCCCGACGAGTACAACAAATATTTCCCGGGCCCGAAATGGGGCATAGACGGGCTGAGAAAATATCTCGGCGTGCCCTCCGGCGAGCCGATACTGGGCACGATCGTCAAGCCCACATCCGGGCTTGACGCCGACGAAGTGGCGTCGATATGCGGCAGTTACGCTTCAGGCGGGCTGCAGTTCATCAAAGACGATGAAAAATACATGAACACGCCGCACTGCCCGATAAAGGAACGCGTGGAAAAGGCGATGAAAAAAATCTGCGAAGCCGAAGACAAAACGGGCAAAAAAGTGCTCTACACGCCCCATATAACCACCGGGCCGGAAAATATACTGAAATTCGGGGAAACGGCGCTCAAAGCCGGGGCGCGCGGGCTGATGATAAATATATTCTCGTCGTCGTTTTCGTGCCTGAAAATGCTGCGCGATGAATTTGACGTGCCCGTATATGCCCACTGCGGCGGCAAGGAAGCGCTCGGCAGGGCGCCGGGTCAGGGTGTCGCGCCGGAAGTGGCGGCAAAACTGGCGCGGCTCATGGGCGCGGAGTTTTTCCGCTCGAATATCCTCGGAGGGTATCTCGTCGGGGGCACAAATGAGGAAATAGATTCGCTCATACATACCATGAGGGCCCCCATGAAAGGTATAAAGGATCTTGTGCCCGCGCTGTCGGGGGGGCTTTCGCCCAAAAACCTCGGCGAGAATCTGAAAGCTTTCGGCACCGGCATAATGGCCCTGGCGGGTTCGGGCATAACGCAGTATCCCGGCGGTATAGCCTGCGGGGTGGAAGCGATGAAGGCCGTTGCGGCGGATTATACTGGGAGGTAGAAATGAAAAACAAAAAAACAATGATTTTCGCGGCGCTGCTCATTTTCCTTTTTTCAACGCTTGTTCTATGGTCCTGCGGCGACGGCAAGGCAAATACAAAAGAGACCGGCGGTCCCCTCGAAAATACCGCCGAAACCGAACCCGAAAAAGCCGAAGAGATAAGCGACGGCCTGCCCGAGACGGATTTGGGCGGATACAATTTCAGAATCATTTCATATGAAAAGATATATGACCGCGTATTCGCCGAAGACGACATAGGGGAAGTCATCAACGACGCGCAGTACCGCGCAAGGCTCTCGGTTGAGGACAGATTCAACGTAAAAATCAGCCTCAACGTGGCGGGCGGCTCCGGCGACGGCTCCGATTTGAGCGCGGTGAAAAAATCGATACTGACGGGCGACGACGCGTTTGATTTGATTCACGCCCATGATATCACATCGTGCACTAATTCCCTCGAAAACATTTTTTTGAATCTGTACAATGTCCCTTACTTGGATTTCTCAAAGCCGTGGTGGCCCCAAAACAGCGTCGATTCCCTGACGGTGCTCGGGCAGATGTATGTGTTTTCAAACGCGATGACCACCGACAGCATAGGCAATATACGGGTGCTTTTCATCAACAAGGACATAGCGCAGAACTATGGGCTCACAATGCCGTACAAGGAAGTGTTCTCCGGAAACTGGACCCTTGACGGCCTTATCAACATGACAAAAGAGGTCTATTCCGATTTGAACGGGAACGGCGAAACGGATGAGGATGACCTGTTCGGATTTGAATACAGGGACCAGTATTTTATCTGCACCTTAGAGCCGCTGGGCATAGCGCCGTACAAAAGGGACGCGGAGGAAATCATCAAGCTCAATCTCAACGACGAAAGGACGCTTTTGGCAATAGACAAAATGTATTCGCTTTTGTTCGGCCTGAAATCCACTTTTTTCAAAACCGACAATGAAGGCGAGCTGTTTATGGACGGCCGCGCCCTGGCGACGTGCCGGGTGCTGGGGCTCGCAGTCGACGAGCTCCGGTTTACCGATGTGAATTACGCCATACTGCCGATGCCCAAATTGGAAGCCTCCCAGAAAAACTATACTTCGGGCTACACGAGTTATCTGTTTTCGGTGCCCAACACAACCCAAAACCCGGAGAGAACGGGCATAATCATCGAGGCGCTGAGCGCGGAGGGGCATAAGAGGGTGCTGCCCGCCTATTATGAGATAGCCTTAAAAAACAAATATCTGCAGGATGAGGAATCGATACAGATGCTCGATCTGATAAATGAATCGAAAATGCTCGATTTCGCGTGGTGCTACAACGTCAATTACGCGGGGCCGTACTGGTTCATGAGGGACTTGTTCATCGGAGGGAAGACTCCGTCGACCGATTTCGCGTCGTGGTATGACAAAAACGAAAAAAAGCTGCTGTCGGGGCTCGGCACCATAATCCAAAAATTTGAAAGCATGCAGGGGGAATAGATATATGGTCATTGCTAAAATATCGCCGTTGAAATACACCGTACTCTCAGAGGGCGGCGAATTTGACGCGGAGGCGCTTATGCGCGCTGTCCAAGAGTGCGAAGACGGCGCCGAAATCGTCTTCGAGCCGGGAAAATATTATTTTCCCGCGCCCCAAAACTCGGTAAAACTCGAAGGCATACAAAAAAACATAACCTTCAAAGCAAAAGAAGGCGCCAGATTCATCGGCGGAAAACCCATATCAAACACTCATCCGGTGTCAAAAGAAGCAAAACAGAAATTCTTTTTTGAAGCCCGGGACAAAATCTTCTGCGCGGATTTGAAAAAAGAAGGAATATCCGATATATGCGGCTTTGTCTCGCGCGGCTTCGGGAGAAAGGTGACTGCGTCCCATTCCGAAATATTCGCCGACCAAACGCCATTGAATCTTTCGCGGTACCCGAAAACCGGGTATCTTGAAATCACCGGATACGGCGAAGAGAAAATCAACGAGTGGTCGCAGAAAGTCGGCAGGCTCGACAGGGGATTTTTTTATGAAAGCGAACAGCCAAAAAAATGGGCCGGGGCGGACGACATATTGGTTCACGGATACTGGTCGTGGGACTGGGCGAACTCATACGAAAAAATCGCGGAGACAGACAAAGAATCAAAAAAGATAATGACGCAGCCGCCATACGGGATGTACGCCTTCAAGCCGGGCCAGAGATTTTGTTTCCATAATATCTCAGAGGAAGTCACCGAGCCCGGCGACTACTATATAAACAGAAAAGCCATGATGCTCTACTACATCCCAAAAAACCCGCAAAAACTCCCCGAAGAGATATTGATCTCGACGTTGAACGAGCCTTTGTGGAGTGCAGACGGATGCGAAAATTTGCGTTTTGAGGGTTTTCAGATAGAAGCGACTTGCAGCAGCGGGATAGCGGTTTTAAACAGCGGGAATATAAGAATCTCGGGCTGCGAATTAAAAAACATCGGCAATTACGCCGTGACGATGGATAAATGCCGCAATGTGACGGTCGAAAACTGCACCATACACGACTGCGGCGACGGCGGGATCAGCATATCCTGCGGCAACAGGGCGACCCTCGAGCCGGGCGGGGTGAAGATAGACAACAACCACATCTACAAAATAGCGAAATGGACGCGCACATATCAGACCGCAGTCAACGCCTCGGGCGTGGGAATCGAGATAACCAACAATCTGATTCACGACTGCCCGCATACGGCGATATTGTTCTGGGGAAACGAAATACACATCAAAAACAACGAGATATACAGCGCCCTGCTCGAAACGGGCGACGCCGGCGCCATATATACGGGCCGCGATTATACATTCAGGGGAAATGTCGTGTCTAAAAATTACATACACCATCTCGGAGGGGTCGGAATGGGCACGATGGGCATTTACAACGACGACTGCGTTTCGGGCACGGTGATGAATGACAATATATTTTTCGAGGTCCAAAGGGCCGTATTTCTCGGAGGCGGGCGGAACTTTCAAGTCAGGGGCAATCTGTTTGTCGACTGTTATCCTTCAATTGAGATAGACGGCAGGGGGACGTCAAGCCACCGCATATGGCGCAGCATGGTCGACGAGCTGATGCGCGACAGATTTTACAATATCAAGGACGGCGAAACCGCCGTTTCCGCGAATTGCGAGCCGTATATTTCGCGTTACCGCGACCTTGGGGAAATCGACGCGTTTTACCGCAAAAATCTGCCGATTCCCCCCAGCGCGGACATAAAAAACAACGTGTACTGCTCAAAGCGCAAACTCGAATTCACATGGGACTGTGAACCGGGCGAATTCCGTATATGCAAAAACAAGTCCGTAAACCGCGGTTGTTTCGAGGACTACGGCATAGGCCTGTTCGATACAAAGCGCGGCGCAGACATAAAATCGCGCGTGACCGGGCGCGGATTGGACGAGAAGCGCCGCTCACAAAACCCTCCCCGGATCTTGACCGGGCTCGGCTTTGAAGGCGGAAACCTGATTTACAGGTATAAAAATTTTTCGAATACGGCGGTTCGCGGCATGGTGAATTTGTATTCGGAAGGCCCGGCGCCGGCTCCGTTTGAACTCGAAATCGGCGCGATGTGCGAAGGCACGGTCAAAATACCGTTTGACGCGGGAGAGGGCGCGCAGATCGCCGTCGAGGCGAGAAGCGACATCGCGGGCGTCAGGCCGTGCAGGCTCACGGTGAATACCTGAAGCTCCCCATGCCTAAATTCAGGGGGTTCAACCGTACTGGCAAGTCTCTCGCAGACCTCGAAAGATTTCGCGCACTACCTTGCTTCCGTTTGACTTTCACTACCTATGACTTCCATCG
>WQXD01000225.1 GCA_009785015.1 Oscillospiraceae bacterium
CCGAAAAAATGCTGGAAAAAATACCCATGGACGCTTCGGTCTCCGCGAACACTTTTTTGGTCCCGCACTTGATAAAGCGCGAAAAGGTGTATAAAACGGATCTCTTCGCCTTTGATTATTTCTTTTACGAAACCGATTATTTGGTAAACGACCTGCGCGGCGTGGATATCGAGCAGTACAAAAACTTTTTGGAAAAAATCAGGGAACACGGGAATAAAAAGATCGATGAGAGCGTGTTTGCGGAAGTATTCAAAAAAGTGGAAACCGAATAGGCGGATATTGATATTTATGAAAGAGATAAAAGACGCGATACGCTTTATCGACGAAAAAATCGACCTGAAAAAGCTCATAAAATTCGGGATAACGGGAGTGCTGAACACCGCCATAGATTTGGCCCTGTATGCCCTGTGCCTCGAGGTTTTTAAATTGGATATCAAAATAGCGCAGCCCGCCGGGCAATGCGCCGCAATTGTAAACAGCTATCTCATGAATAAAAACTGGACTTTTAAGAAGCACACCGACCGCTTGATCCCCGAAATGCTGAAATTTTTGGCGGTGAACGGCGGCTCAATCGCCTTAAACGTTCTCGGCGTATATATATTGCACGATATCCTCGGACTCGGCGAATATCTCTGCAAAATTCCGATCGCGCTTGTCACCATTGCCATAAACTATTTCGGCAACAAACTGTTTGTGTTCAGGGAAGCAAAAAGGGGGGATTCCGATAAAAACGGTAACGGTGAATAAAAACGACGCGAATCAGCGCATAGACAAATTTTTGACTAAAACTTTTTCAAACCTGCCCGTTTCCATGCTGTATAAATTCATACGCACGAAAAAAATCAAGGTCAACGGGAAACGCAGCGAAATAGGCTACAAACTCGGCGAAGGCGACATTGTGGAACTGTATGTCAAAGACGAATTTCTCGCGGATTTTCAAAACGGGCAGAGCTTTAAGAATTTGGTCCCGAACCTGAAAATAATATACGAGGACGAAAATATTCTGCTGTGCGACAAAAAACCCGGGGTGATCGTCCACCCCGACGAAAACGAAGAGATAAACACCCTTGTAAACCATATAACCGCCTATCTGTACAAAAAAGGCGAATATGACCCGGACGCGGAAAATTCCTTTAGCCCCGCTTTGTGCAACCGGATTGACCGGAACACGGGCGGCATCGTGATCTGCGCGAAGAACGCCGAGGCCCTGAGGGCCGTCAACGAAAAGATAAAAAACGGCGAAATCGAAAAATCATATCTCTGCCTCGTCCACGGGATTCTAAATAAAAAAGAAGGCGTCATAACCGCTTACCACAAAAAGGACGCGGATCAAAATATCGCGAAAATCGACAAAAACAATTTCGCGGGGGCAAAAATAATAAAGACGAAGTATAAAGTGCTGAAGGAAAAAGAGGGCATATCGCTGCTCGAAGCGGAGCTGATCACGGGGAGGACCCATCAGATAAGGGCGCATTTCGCGTATTTGGGCCATCCGCTTGTGGGCGACGGCAAATACGGCAGGCAGGAGCAGCTCAAAGCCGACAGGAAAAACAAGTTTTTTTGGCAGGCGCTGTATTCGTACAGGCTGAAATTCAGTTTCACGGGCGGCCCCGGGCCATTGTCCTATTTGAACGGCATGGCGTTTACAATGGACGATGTGGATTTCGTCAAAAATTTTTAAATAAATTTTAAAATATGGGAGGATATTAGAAAAATGGGTAACCAAAAAAAAACAATCACGCCGATAAGGCAGCCCTGGAAGGGCACAATGACGCCCAGGGAACGCTTCAACCGCCAGATGCACTGGCAGTCAGTGGACCGCAGCGTAAACATGGAGTTCGGATACTGGCATGAAAACTACACCCTTTGGGACCTGTTCACGGAAAACGGGATCACAAACGAATGGGAGGCGAACATCTTTTTTTCCTTCGACCCGATAGGCGGAGTGGGCGGGCATTCGTGGATGAACCCGCATTTCGAGTATAAGGTGCTCGAAGACAAAGGCGACAAAAAAATCGTGCAGACGCACGACGGCCTGATAGAGGAAATCGCCTCCGACGGACATTCCACCATATCGCACTGCATCGGCGCTTCCGTGGTCACACCCGACGACTGGAAACGCGTCAAGGAAGAGCGTTTTCGCCCAGACGACCCCGCGCGCATACTCGACGTCGAGCGCCTGCAGAAAGCGCATCCCGCCGACCGCACTTATCCCTTGGGCGTGGACTGCGGCTCCATGATAGGGAGGATCCGCTCGATGCTCACCTTTGAGGGCGTGTGCTACGCGTGGGCGGATTATCCGGATATGCTCGAGGACATGGTGGAGACCTGCTGCGTGCTGGCCGAAAAAGCTTTGGATCAGTTGCTGGGGAAAATCGATTTTGATTACGCCTCCGGCTGGGAAGACATATGTTTCAATTACGGGCCCATACTGCCGCCTTCGTTTTTTAAAGAAGTGGTCGGCCCGAGATACAAACGCCTCGGCGACAGGCTGAAAAAACACGGCATCGACGTATGGTACACGGACTGCGACGGCGACGTCAGGCCGCTTCTGCCCATTTTTATGGAAAACGGAATCAACTGCCTGTTCCCATACGAAGTGAATTCCTGCACCCACCCGGGCGAGATGCTGGACAGGTACGAGGGGCTCCGCATCATGGGAGGCGTAGACAAGATGGCGCTGATCGCGGGCAAGGAAGCCATCAAAAAATATCTCGAAAGCCTTTTGCCCTATGTGAAACGGGGCGGCTATATACCCTTCTGCGACCACCGCTGCCCGCCGGACGTGACCCCCGAAAATTATCTGTACTACCTCGATTTAAAAGAAGCGATGTTCGGATAAAACAATTTTTGCGAATTGATCAAACGGTTGAGCGATGGGAAAAAACAGTCTATGTCGCCGCCGAATGCTGATAAAAAGGCGTGATTGAGAAGGCAACCCCCGGCTCCGCGGAGCCGGGGGTTGTCCAAAAAGCGCCGCTATCGAGGGGCAAATTCAATTTATATATTATTTTCCATAATTGCCTTCAAAAACCTGTGCAGTATAGCCGAAAACTCAGCGCGGGTCGCATTTCCGGCCGGATCGAATATATTGCCCGGCTTGCCGTTGATTATACCTTGCATCGTTAAAACATTCACTGCGTTTTTCGCATAGTCATTTATATCCGTCCAATCGGAAAACTTTCTGTCCGTCAACACGTCACGCGGTATATTATCGCTGAACTGTTCGTAACGATAAATGACAGCTGCCAAATCCTGCCGTGTGATGTTATCGTTCGGGCCGAATTTGCCGTTGCCATACCCCTTTACAATATCGTTTTCAGCCGCCCATTTTATTGCGTCGGTGTACCACATATCCGCTGCCACATCGTCAAACGGATTCGTCAGATCGTTTACATCGGGACTTCCCGCGAGACGATACAGAACCGTGACGACCATACCCCGCGTAAGGGATATATCCGGACTGAAAATCATAGGATCGATGCCGGTGCCATTCATCAAGCCGTGAGAATAAACATACATCACATCGTCATAGAACCAGTCGCTTTCTTTTACGTCATCAAACGGATTATCTATAAATATCGAATATCCGGATGAAATTTCGCTGTCAAAAGTAATCACGGCATTTTCGTTGATATTGAAAGTAAAATCGCCGTATGTGAGTTTTGCGCCGCCGCTGCCTTTCGGGAAACTGATCGAGCCGTCTTGACTTATTGTCGTTCCGGGAGGAACTATGATTGTGCTTTTCTCGTTCGGCGTTTCAATTTTTCCGCCGTCCGGAAACATGACAGAACCGTCATCGTCGTCGTCAGGGTCTTTATCGTCGGGCGTTTCTGCCGCCGAGCCGTTGTCAACAATATTTTTATCTTCCGAGGTATCCGGCTTTGGCGGACTTTCGGCAGTCGGCTGAGCAGTTGGCTGATTCGTTGTTTCAGAATCAGACGAATTTGCCGGCGGTGCAATTTTAGTCTCAATTCCGTTTTCGTCGATTTCAGCTACTTTCGCGCCGTTTTCAATCACAAAAAGCTGTATACCGGAAGTATCTATATCATCGCCGAATGACGATTGCATTTGCTTTCCGTTGAACAATTTAACATTTGAAAATGTTTTTTCCGTTTCTGTTTCCGCTTCAAAGTCTACCAGTGAAACGCTATAAGTCATAGTGCCGTTGTCTGTACCTGTCAGTTTCAATGTATATTTCATATCCGACGGAACCACTATACATTTTACATCGTCTTCTACAACCATGAAAATTCCGTCGTCTGGGTCGTAGTCGGGGATATTATTTGTGATTTTGCCGAGAAGCTGATTGTTTGCGCCGTATAACTCAACGTCTACCGGACATCTTACAACAATACCTATTGGTTTATTTATTAACAAATCGTATATATTTGAACTGGGTACAAAATCATTTTTTGTATGCGAAAGTATCCAATCCACATTAACACTCGCTGACCTCGACTTAATTGGCGCAAAATTAGCCTTAATTGATACCGGAATGGGGGGCATTTTGAATGCTATGAAGTCGACGGCATAACCGAAAATAAATGTATCGTTTGTAAATACATCGCTTAGCGTCCAGTTTATAAATCGGAATCCATCTAAAGGGATTGCTCCTATAGCAATATCCGACTCCTTCGCATAAAAACCACTTTCTGTACCTTTAACGATGCCGCCAACTCCGGCTGTAACAAGCAGGGGAAATCCGAAATTTATTTTAATCGTTATTTCTGCGGAAGTGACGGCTTTGTAGTTATTATCCTCCGCTTTAGTCGCGCTGACAATGATCTCACCTATACCGGTATACGTCAAATGATCAGAGCCGGTCAACTTCCCCTGCCCAGCCACAAAAAAATTCACCGCGCCCTCACCGTTGCCGCCTTCCGTAAAAAGTATTACACTAATGTCGGTAGCCCATGTAGCAAAATTAACGTCGCCGTAGGTTTTATCGCCAGGGGGAACGACGGATAAAGGGGCTTGGTCTGCTTTGTTTACGGTTACTTCCGCCACATTGGAAACAACAGAATCCGTGCCGATTGTGGTGTTTACAACGCAATAGTAATAATACGTTCCCGGCGTTGCCGACAAGTCTGTCGGAATCGTGAAACTCGCGTTTGTCGCACCTGTAATCGCCGTGCCGCCCGTATTGATTGCTTTTGTATTGGAATACCATTGATAGCGGAGCGTCACACCATCAGTTACTGTAGCCGCGACATTCAGACTGCCGGAAATATTGCCGTATGTAAATGTTGTACTTGCCGCCGGTTGGGAGGTGATGGTGATTTCAGGGGTTTCTTCGTATACATTTAAGATAAATGAAACCGGTATACTTGCACCAAAATCATTTTCTGCTTGAATCATAAAAGGATAAATGCCTTTATTTTTAGGAAACCCTGATATGATACCCCTGTCCATGTCGAGGTCAAGATCCGCAGGCAAATCAAAATAATACGGGGGAGTTTGGAAAACATACCATGTGACAGGCAAATCGCCGCTCTCAAGTTCCAGTGCCACACTGTATTCTTTGCCTATCACGCCAAAAGGTAGATCCATAACCTTTATCTTGGGCGGTTCACCCGGTTCTATATTCTGATTCTGCGAGTCATCATCAGGATTAGCGATAATAATGTAAGTGTAATTCGATGCGACGATATTTGTATTATCAACGGTAGCACCGTCGCCTGTTATTATTACACGAATGATATTACCGATATAATCTTTTTCTATTGTATATGTTTTATCTGTCGCGCCGATTATATTATACCATTTAAAACTACTATCATTGTTAAATTCGCCATTGTGATATTGCCACTGCCATGTAAGGTATTCATCCGGTACAGTACCGGCAGAAGTAACAACATCATGAGCCGTAAGTTTGTCACCAACTTTTGGTCGTGTTGATATTGAAACGGGTAATAGAGATTTGGAGTCTGCCCACAATTTTGCATCATAATAACTCCAGAATTCTTTAATTGAATTTCCGTATTTTGGTTCTTTTTCTACTATAGTTATCACGAATTTATATGTCATCGGGCCCTTGCTCATGAAATCGTAATCGAAGTGAATAGAATCTGATAAATCTCCGCTTGGTAAAGATGTAGTCGATAACACTAATTCTTCATTTTCTTCATTAAAGGGAAACCATTCCCTGCATTCTTTATATATGTCTAATATGTAATAGTCAATGTTGGCAATAGCGTCAAGAATATAATCATGTGTCCAACCTATATCAAAATATATATCCCCTTTAAAACATTCATAATACCAAATAGAAATGTCACCAATA
>WQXD01000226.1 GCA_009785015.1 Oscillospiraceae bacterium
AAAACCCGAGCAGCTTGCGGCGCGCTTCCTCGCCGAGCGTAAAGCCGAACCGGACGTCGCTTGACGTCGGGGCGCCCGCGTAGAGGTAGCGGATGACGTCCGCGCCCATTTTATCGGCGGCTTCCTCAAATCGTATCATAAAACCGGTTTTGTGAAATTCCGAGCCGTCCTCCTGAATTACCCTGGCGTGGGTCTGCACCTTTTCGTACGGCGCCTTTCCGGTTATGGTCACGCTCATAAACAGCTGCGAATAAAACCACAGCCTGACTTGCTCCTGCATTTCGATTTCCCACTGGGCGGGATAATTTTTTTCCCACTCGGCCCTGTCGTCAAAATACCCGAGAGTCGAAAAGGGGACAATCCCCGCATCGAGCCACACGTCGCCCACTTCGGGTATGCGGGAAACCGAAGCTCCGCAGCCGGGGCATTTGAGTTTCAGCTCGTCGATCCACGGCCGGTGCAGTTCCGGAAGGTTTCGCGCGGCCTCGCCGCAAAGATCGATAAGCTCGTTTTTTGAGCCCACCACGGTCAGCCGGCCGCAGGCCTCGCAGGGGTAGAAGGGCAGGGGAAGCCCGTAGAATCTTTTGCGCGATATGTTCCAGTCGCCCATATTGTTCAGCCAGTCGGCCATGCGCTTGCCCATAAAGGGCGGATCCCACGAGACGCTTTCCGCCGCTTCGATGAGTTTCGGCTTCACCTCGCCGGTTTTTATATACCATTCGCGCACAAGCCGGAACAGCACTTCGGTTTTGCAGCGCCAGCAGACCGGATAACTGTGCGTGTATTCGTGTATTTTGAACAGTTTGCCCTGCTTTTTCAGTTCGTCAAAAATCAACTCCGCGGCCCCGGCGGCGGTTTTTTTTGAAAGGAAACCGTAATCTTCGCCGAATATGCCGGCTTCGTCTATCGGGCATATTTCGGGCAGCGAAAACTTTTTGCCGAGGTCGTAGTCCTGGGCCCCGCAGCCCGGCGCTATGTGCACCACCCCGCTGCCCTCATCGGCGCCCACGTCCTCCCAGGGGATTATCTTATGGATGCCGGCCTCTTTTTGAACCGGAAGCAAGGGGAGAAACGTCTCATATTCAAGGCTGGTCAGCTCCGCTCCTTTCAGGAGCCGGATCACCTGCTTTTCGCCTTCGATATGCTTGATCGCGTTTTTGGCCAGAACGAGCGGCCGCTCGAAATTTTCGCATTTCACAAGCGCGTAATCGAGCTCCGGATTTACCGCCAGGGCCATATTGGCCGAGAGCGTCCAGGGCGTCGTGGTCCAGACCAAAACGTCAAAATCGGCGCTTTTTATCTTTGCCACGGCGAAAACGGCGGTGTGCGTTATGTCCTTATGGGAACCGGACATTTCGTGCTCGGAGAGCGAAGTCCCGCAGCGCGGGCACCAGGGCATCGGCCGGTGCGCTTTGGCGATCCAGCCGTTTTTGTGGCAGATCTGCAAAAAATGCCAGATCGCCGAGATGTTTTCATCCGTGTGCGTGAAATATGAGTTGTCCCAGTCCATCCATTGGCCGAGCCGTTTGGACTGAGCGGTGATGACGCCGGAATACCGCTTGATGCGCTCGACGCATTTATTGGTGAAATTGGCCATGCCGTAAGCCTCGACGTCCTTTTTGTCCGTAAAGCCCAGTTCTTTTTCCACTTCGACCTCCACCCAGAGCCCCTGGGTGTCAAAGCCGTTTCTGTACTGGCAGGAATAGCCGTTCATCGCCCTGTAGCGCAAAACGATGTCTTTTATGCTCCTGCCCCAGGCGTGGTGGATACCCATCGGGTTGTTGGCCGTGATCGGCCCGTCGATAAAGCGGAAACGCTTGTTGTCTTTGTTTTTTTCGCGCAGCTTTTCAAAGCAGCGGCGCTCATCCCACAAATCGAGGATGTCGCGCTCCATTTGTACAAAATCGGGTTTGGTTTCAAAGGGCATAATTATATCTCCGTCCTCGCGTTTTATTGGATATTATAACCGATTTGACGGGTATTTGTCAAGCGGACGCGAAAAAAATTTACAATTGACTTTTTTGCTTTTTTGTTGTATAATATATAAAAACAGGCCGATTTGAAAGGGGGATATTATGGATTCTTTTATGGAAATGGGAACGACTGCAAGGCATAATGAAATAATTACGGCTTTGATCAGAAAAATATTAAATTTCGCAGACGGCGGCAAGTCAAAACTTTTTCACGAAAATTATTCGTTGGTATATTGGGGCAAAAGAACGGAATTGGACAGTTTGGAATTGGTGGATATAACAAACATCAAGGACATACGGTATTTTAAAGAAAATGTAATTAATGAACTGCGCCGTATTGAACCGGATTTTATGCTGTTTGACAAAAACGGCTATATCGAAAATGACAAGCGCACAAGAATAGCGGGTTTCCCGGACCTTGTAATCGAGGTTTGGTCGGAAGGAAACTCGGATATGGAACAGGAATTAAAAAAATTTTTATATTCGACTTCTTTGGCGACGGAACATTGGTATATACGGCAGGATTCAAACGATGTGGAGTGTTTTATGGGTGATGAAGTTTTGCCGCCGCAGTCTTTAAAGAATATACTGCGTACGCAAAACGGCGTAGAATTTAATTTGAAACATATGGCGATTTGATATTTGTTTTGTTTCTCCTCATTCAATTATAATACTATAATTCGAACGCTTCCCCGCATAATGCGAAAAAGTCGTCAGGGTTCAGGAAGACGTATTCGTTGGACGGGTCTTTTTCTTTCAGAGCGTGTATGAGTGCGTCAACCATCGCCGGCGACCATAATATCGTCCTGAACAACATGAAATTCTTGTACAGCTTCTCTTTGCCCCAATGAATCGCCATATTTGCGGCACTGTCTATATCCGCCGGATTATATGAGCCGTCAAACGGGGACGAATGCCCGGGCAAATCGCCGAGATAGCCCATGAATACAATATTGTCTTTTATATGTATCGGCTCTCTGTGACCGTTATGACCCGCTCCGCCTTTCAGGAATTCAGCGTACAGGTTATACACTTTCTCATCGAATTTATGGTGTCCGTTTATTATGAACCCCACATGGCTCATATCGAACTTTTCAAAGTAATATCTGTTATGCTCGATGAACAGAGAGCCGGCGTCCGGCAAGCCGGAAAATATCCGCGGCGAAAATAACAGCGACGGATTGAGATAACCTGCGCCGGAATCGCCCGCCGCAAAGAAATCGTTTTCTGTTTTGTTTTCGTAGACATAATCGAAAACCATGGGAACGCGCTTGGACAGATTCGGATTGAAAGCCCACATGAGAGGATTTTTGCCTCTCATTTTGTCATTGAAGTGCGCGGGCGCAAATATGGACAGCCATGCGGCGGAGTCGTAATCGCCCATGTAGATCAGCACATATATTTTGTTTGCATCGTACTTTTCACGCTTCGGACTGTGACTGTTTATATATTTTTCTTTCAAAGGATAGTGCCTGTAGAGCGAAGCGTTGAAAAGGCCGCAGTATCCGTAAGCATCGGCATCCATGATACAGTTGTGCGCCGACAGCAATTCGGCGTGCCGCCATTCTGTTTCTACTGCCCCGTGTTTTGATTTGTTTTTGTGGTCGGTATACTTCACCTGCCACGGCGTAAATCCCGTGACGCTCGTGATTTTTGTTTGGCCGTTTTTTTCAGCCTGCCTTCGCAGGATTTCGCAGAATACCCTGTAATCTGTTCCCGACGGCTGGTTTTTGTCGTCGCATGGAACTTCATCGTCCCACGGCGACAGTTCAAACACAAACGCTCTGTTCGCAATCAAATAGTCTACATTCGGCACAAAAGCGTTCTCGTAATTCCCGCTGTTTTCCCCGATGAGCCATTCCCTGCCTGCCCCGTCTAATATATACCCCATCATGTCGTCTGATATCATACCGGAAAAGTTTTCGAGGGCATAAATATATGCGTCGCATTTTGCGCTCCCCGTTGATTCTCTGTTCGTGTTATATATCATACTGCCCGGTTTGCCGTCGAATTTATTCGTCAGGTCGATTCTGACAGACACATCCTTTAAACTCGGTTTTGATGTAAGATATTCATAAAACTCATTGCATCCGTCGTTTCCGCAAACCGGCAGAAAATCCAAAACTCCGCAGATTGTCGCCGCTACATTCAAAGTTGACGGTACTGCCTTGTCCCATATTACCAAACCGCACCTTTTTATTTCATTTGAAAAAGTTTCAATCACATCGTCAATACTTTTCAAATGGACAAAATCGGCTCCGTTTAAAAACTTTCCCTCTCCCGATATGTATTCGAGCCAGAATTTATCGGCCTTATCCCTGTAATCTATAAACAAAACCGGTTTTTCTCTGTTTAACACACCCTGCAGCGAGCATATGAACCTCAAAGCGTCATAGTTATACGCCGTCCGGTTTGATTTCTTTATTTCTCCGGCTTCGAAAACATAAACCGTATAATCGCTGTATTTTTTTATTGGTTCGCTCATAATTCTTTCTGCCTCCTGCATTATTTTATTCAAAAAAAACTTCCGTAAAATCGGGAAAAATAAAGCCGAAACGCTCAAATCGGGCGCTTCGGCTTTGGTGCGGGTGGTGGGACTTGAACCCACACGGTTTTACCCAAAGGTGTTTGAGACCTCCTCGTCTGCCATTCCGACACACCCGCGCGACAATTCATTATATCACATAAAAAACAAAAATGCAATAGATTTGAGCGCAAATCGTATAAATTTTATTTATGTTCGATATAATAAAAAAATATATTGAAAATTGTTGCATTTTTATTCTATCAGGTGTATAATAATACATCGGTTGATTCAAATTTTTATTTTATTAATAAGGGAGAACACTATGAAGCAGCAGAAAATTATCATCATCGGGGCCGCCGGACGCGATTTTCACAATTTCAACACATTTTACAGGGACAACCCCGCCTATAACGTGGCGGCCTTCACCGCCGCGCAAATCCCCGATATAGCAGACCGGAAGTATCCCGCCTCTCTGGCGGGGAGCCTGTACCCCGACGGTATCCCCATATATGCGCAGGACGAACTCGAGCAGCTGATCAAAAGCCTGGAAGCCGATGCCTGCGTTTTCTCGTACAGCGACGTGCCGTATTCGTTTGTCATGGGCCTCGGGGCAAAAGTGAACGCCGCCGGAGCGGATTTCACGCTGCTGGGCTACAAGGGCACAATGCTGAAAAGCGTCAAACCCGTGATCGCGGTCGGGGCAATCAGGACGGGCTGCGGCAAAAGCCAGACTTCGCGGCGTATCGCCGAAATCCTGATGAAAAACGGCCTGTCGGTGATCGCCGTGCGTCACCCGATGCCATACGGCGACCTCGAGGCGCAGAAAGTGCAGCGCTTCGCCGGTTTTGACGACCTCGTCCGCCACAACTGCACCATCGAGGAAATGGAAGAGTACGAGCCGCATATCGCGCGCGGCAACGTGATCTACGCCGGGGTGGACTATGAGGCGATTTTGAGGGCGGCGGAAACGGACGAGAAGGGCTGCGACGTCATACTGTGGGATGGGGGAAACAACGATTTCCCGTTTTATCGCCCCGATCTCATGGTCACGGTAACCGACCCCCACAGGCCCGGGCATGAACTGTCGTATTATCCGGGCGAAGTCACCCTGCGCATCGCCGACGTCGCCGTGATCAACAAAATAGACAGCGCGGATTTTGAAAATATACAGACGGTCAGAAAAAATATCCAAGCGGTAAGTCCAAAAGCGGTTATCGTGGACGCCGCGTCGACCATAAGCGTGGAAAATCCCGAGATAATACGCGGAAAGCGCGTTTTGGTGATTGAGGACGGCCCGACGCTCACACACGGCGAAATGAAAATAGGGGCGGGAACCGTCGCGGCCCGGCGTTTCGGGGCGGCTGAAATCGTCGATCCGCGGGCTTTCGCGGTGGGCAAACTGGCCGAGACATACAAGATCTATCCCAACATCGGCAAACTGCTTCCCGCCATGGGTTACGGGGAACAGCAGGTCAGCGATCTGGCCGCCACAATCGAGCGTACCGACTGCGATTCGGTTTTGGTCGCGACTCCCATCGATTTGAAGAGGATAATAAAAATAAACAAACCGAACACCCGGGTGGAGTACAGCCTGCAGGAAATCGGCCGCCCGGACATGGAGGATGCATTGGCCGGCTTTTTGAAAGCGAATGCAAAATGACGGCGCAGCTCCTCCAAAAACGGGCGCGGTATTTTTCGCTTTAGTCCAATTTTGTGAATTCGTCTTTTTCCAATCCGCAGAGCGGACACGCGAAATCTTCGGGGAGCTCTTCCCACTTT
>WQXD01000227.1 GCA_009785015.1 Oscillospiraceae bacterium
CTATCTTAACCTATCTTTTCATAGGCTTCCACGACTTTGTCTATGGCCGTCTCCATTTTTGGGAGCGCCTTTTCAAACGGCGAGGCGTAGTCCGGTTTTTTGTTCTGCGCGTTGCGGAGCATGATATCCATGCCGAAACCTCCGAAGTTGTAGACATAACCGATGTCGTGCGCGGTGTTGTTGAGTATTATTTCGAGCATATCCTGGCTCTCCTCGTCGCGCGCGTACTTGCCTTTCAGGTTTATATCGTAATACGCGGGCTGCAGCGTATACAGCGATTCGGCGCACAGATCCTCGAGTATCATTCCCGTGCGGTCCAGATCGGACGCGACGACCGGTATCGATATCCCGACGCCGGTATGCGGGTTCATGTTGGTGATGTATTTCGGCTGCGCCTTGTCCAATTTAGGCAGCGGCAGTATGCCGAAATCCATTTCCATACCCCTCAGCCGCTCCACGATCCTCATCCTTATCCAAGAAAACAACGCCCTGTTTTCCTCCATCATCTTGACCTGCTCGTCGTATATGGGGAATTTGCCTTCGTATCTGTGGAGATGGACCACATTGTTCTCATCGAGCATGAGTTCTGAAATCTTGTCTGTGATCTGGTAGCCCCTTTCGCTGCCGAAAGTGACTATGGGGTAGTCGTTTTCGTCTTTGGCGCATATTTTTTCCCCGCCGCCGACAAAGAACGAAACGTTTGAGTCGGCCTGGGTGATGCAGCCGAACACGTCATCTTTGATATACATCTCGCCGTCGCCGTTTAAATCCCTTGCCACGCCTCTGCTCATTTCGATCAGTTTGTCAAATGTCCATTCCCCGTTTTTGACTATGACATAGGGATCCTCCAACGCGTGTTCCTTCAGCAATTCCTTGTTGAACACCATCGCCTCCATGGCGTCGTTGTCCAAAACCAAAAGCGCCCCCTGCAGAATAAAGAGCTTGTTTATAATCGACAGATCGCGGATTGTGCCCTGGTCCCACCACGGCTTTTTCAAGTCGAGGTAGGGCATGCTGAAAAAGTCGACGTAGTTGCCCGCCTGGGCCGTAGGCGTAAATTGCACAAGGTGTGGGGCGACCACGTCGTAGATATCGTCCCCGGCTTTGATCGCCTGGCTGACTTTCGTTTCGACCTGAGGGTTTTCCACCGATATCTGCGATATCCTTATATTGTACTTTTCCTCTATTTTGCTGTTCCTGTTGTAGACCGCGTCATTGATCACATCGCCGTTTATCTCCTCGGCGAACAAGTCCCTGTGGACCCATTCCACCCAGTCCGCCCCGAGGCTGTCGACGCCCCTTACCAAAAACACGAATTCATACCCTCCGAAATCCTTCGCTTCGATATCCGGATATTCTCTTTCCGTGGCCTGCTCGAGGCCGCCTGAAGCGTCTGCGCCCTCTGCGGCTTTTTCGGTGGTGGTTTCTTCATTTTTTGCGGGAGCGGTCTGACACGCGCCCGACGCAAAAAGCGCGAGCGCCAAAGCCGCAAGCAGTAAAACCGCCAAGATTCTTCCTTTTTTCATGCTCGTTTTTTTCCTCCGTTCATTTTTTCATTTTTATATATATTTATATATATTTTTTACTTGCCGGTTTCCTCGTACATGATAAGCTCACTCGACATATTCAGCCCCACGCTGACATACACCCCAAACGCGGACAATTCATGCCCGCTCATAATCACGCTCTCGCCGCTGTTTGAAAAAGTCACCTCGTATGTCCGCCCAAGCGAAACGCCGCGCGCCTTTATATTCAAATTTTCGCAGGGTTCGGCCTGCGTGAACGCCATGATCATGCCCCTGTCTTTTTTCGGCGAGGCATATTCCAAAATCGTCGCGGGGGCCGCCTTTTGCACCGGCTGGAAATGGGTGTGGTGATAGACGAGGCAGTTTTCGAGCAGCGGCACAAAAAAGCTCTTGTACAGCCGGTTGTATGTCACAAGTTTTTCTTTCAGATACGGGCTGAGCGCTTCCGAAGAGGGCGCGATCCCCCTGTATATCGGGCGGCAGATCATCGATATGCGTATCTGCGAGTCGAGGTCCCCGTCCATCGGCCATTCGGGCACTTCGGTCCCGAACGTGCGCAGCAGTATCTCCGGCGGCAGGGACATCATGACCCCCGCGAGTATGCGCGTGCTGCGCGGCTGGCGCATCCAGTCCGAGAGCTCCGTGTTGTGGAAGCGGCCCAGCGTGCCCCAGTCGAGCCGGCCTCCGCCGCCCGCGCAGTTCTGGAACACCACTTTCGGGTATTTTTCCCTGAGTCTGTCAAATATCCTGTAAAACGCCTCGTAGTAGCGCCACAGGGTGTTTTCGCAGAATCCGCCGTTTTGGCGGTTGGCCCCGAGGCCTATGCCGTGGTTGTGGTCTATTCTGTACATATCCAAGCTGTACTGCTCTATGAGCCGGCATATCGTGTCAAAACAAAATTTTTCCACCTCCGGATTCGCGAGGTCGAGGGCTCTCCCCCCCGCGCAGGGTTCGCCGTTTCGTTTCGCTATCCATTCGGGGTGTTCCTTTTTCAGCTCGCTGTTTTGGCCCGCCGCCTCTATTTCGACCCAGAGCCCGAAGCGCATGCCTTTTTTGTGCGCGTATTCGGGTATGGGTTCAAACCCGTTTTTCATCCAGGGACCCGCGACCCAGTCGCCCACGTTGTTGCCCCACTGATTGGGTTCTTTGGAGCCGTACCAGCCAGCATCCACCACATACATCTCCGCTTCGATTTCATGGGCCACGTCGATATCGGCCTTTATGCCTTCCTCGCTCTCGCGGTCGCACAGATATCCCCTGTGGTTGGCCTCTATTTCGCTCACCGGGATCCCGCCGGGCAGCTGTGGCAGTATGAAGCGGCGCACATAGGCGTGGGTCGCCTGCACTATTTCGTCGTCGCCGGCCCGAAACAAGCCGAAATGCGCCTTCGGGGTAGCCACGCTCTCGCCCGGCTCGAGCACGTAGAGCGCCTCGCCTTCGATTTCCGGCATGCCGATTTCAAAAGAAAGCGCGGCGTGATCGTCGTCGTATACATGCGTTTTAAACTGCCAGTTGCCGCTCCAGGCGTATTCGCAGACGAACGTTTCGCCGGTGTAACGATCCCTCAGCCAGGCGGCGGGCCTCGTCCAGCCCGACTTGCCGTAGTCCGAATAAAACCTGAAATCCCCGGCGTCCAAGCGGTCGAAGTAAAAATCGCCCTCCTTGCCCCAGTCCTTGAGATGGTTATACGCTATCGCGAATCCCGCTTTGTCCCCGCCGCCGAGCACTTCCTCTTTTGTGAGATTCATGTGGTGCCGCCATATATAGCCCGCAAGCGGGCTTGCTTTTGTTATCGCCGCCGCTTTTTGGGTGTTGTTGGTGACCTCGAGCCACCGCGCAGTGAAATCGGCGCCGGAAAGTTTGGTGCACACGTTCACATCAATGCCCAAACCGTGGCTCAATTTCAGGGCGTACTGCCCCGGCCCGCGCTCCTCAAAGCCCGAATACTGCCAGCCCCCGGCGAGATCGGCGCCGTTTACCGACAGCTTGAACGCATCCGCTTCGGGATATTTGGAGATCAGCCGCTCAAACATCCCCTTGCCGAGGCTCATTTCGGGATATACCTGCCCCGTGCAGTTTCTGTACCGGCAAACAAGCCTGCCGCCGATCAACGCTTCGTCTGTCACCTGCCTGCCGGAGACGTAGCGCAGTCCCCGGACCCCTTCGCCCGATTCGAATACTTTGGTGTAACTGCCATCCATAAAATAATTTCCTCCGTATTTTTGTATTATCGTTCATTATACCGCACATTCAAAGAAATGTCAACATATATTTGAATTGCCTGTCATTCGCCGAAAAACTCGTTTTCGACCGCCGCGCACAGCGCGTGATACACGGGCAGGGTGAGTTCCTGCACTTTGTAGGTCTCATCCGCCGGAAGTTTTATCGCGCAGTCGCACATTTCCCCCAGCATTCCGCCGTCTTTTCCCGTGAGCGCCATGGTTTTGCATTTTCTGGCGCGGGCGGCCACGACGGCGCCGCACACGTTCGCCGCGTTTCCCGAAGTGGAAAGCGCGATCAGCACGTCCCCCGGGTCGGCGTATCCCAAAACCTGCTGCGCGAATATATAGCTTTCGCCTATGTCGTTTGCCACCGCGGTGATTAAACTCGTCTGGCTCACAAGCGAAATCGAGCGAAGCGGCGCCTGCAGGCCCGGCAGGCCGGAGATTGCCTTTGCGAGCGGGCGCTTTAATTTGAAGCCTTTCATAAATTCGCCCACGATATGCTCGCAGTCCGCCGCGCTCCCCCCATTGCCGCAGAGCAGCGTCTTTTTGCCTTTTTCGTAGCATTTGATCAGCATACCATACGCCGAAATGATCCCGCCCTCGACGCTCTTCAAATCCGCATAACAGGAAAACAGCTCCTCAAAAATTTTTTTTGTCGAATCCTTCATTTAAATCGATCAATCCTGCCTTTCGTCCGAAAAAGACACGATGAAATGGTACTTTATTTCTTCTTGCGGCCCGATAAATTTCAATATGTTGTTCTCCTTCGCGGTTTTTCTGCTCTCGCCGTCGCAGTTCGCGGGCTCGAGCCCGAGCACGTAATCGCCCTCCCCCGGCATTTTCCATTCTATGAAGTAATCAAGCGGAGCCGCGTCGTAGGCGACCGACAGGCCCTTTTTCAGATTGGGATTGTACAGCGAGTACTTTGCCCAGCCCCGCTCGTCCGTCTTTAGTTTGTGGTAGTAGCAAAATTCGTCTATGCCGTGGCGCGGGGGGTCGAATTTATCCCAGAGGGAAAATTCCGCCGCCGAATAGTCGCAGCGCGGCGCGGAAGCAGCGGCGGGGACGCCGATTTCGATATTTTCGTCCAGAAACGGATAGCCGTAATTGAGATGGTATAAGATCATGTGCGGCGAGCTTTTGAAGCCCGTGTTTTTGACCGTGTCGCGGATTTCGAATTTGTTTTCGCCGGTATATATTTTTATTTCCCGCTCCAAGCTGTATTTGTCCCCGAAAAGCCGGGCCTGGCTCATAATCCCGGTGATGACGATCTCAGGCTCGCCGCCGGGCGTATTTTCATTGATGCGGTAATAGAAATTGTCCGCGGGGGTATTTGCTATCCTGCCGTGGAGCCCGAGCTCTTCGCCTTCGTCCTCGCAGGGCGTGCAGATGGTCTCAAGCCCGCAGGTGGTCAGAAACCCGGCGTAGAAGCTGCGCAGAAATTCGGTTCCCCTGTTGTCGTAATAGCCGGGATGGACCGCCCCGACGGGCGAAATGTAGCACATATTCGTGTCCTTATAGATCACCTGGTAGATATCCATGCACCGGTCGGGCAGAATCGTCATAAACAGGCCTTTGCCGTTGATGACGTCGATGGCGCGGACATTATTCGCCCTCCCGTCCGCCATGACGTAATTTTTCACCGAAAACAGCTGATTTTTGCTGCCTATGTATTTTAATTTTTCCGAATAACTTTTTGCCATAAAATATCCTCTCTTTATTATATTCGCGTTCACTTATCCAGATTATATCACGTTTGCATATTCAAGTCAACAAAAATAACAAAAAATTATATTGAAATTTTCAAGATTTTGTGATATGATACAAGTGATGATCTACTTCGTTTAAACCTGCTTTTTGGCAATCATTTTTTGGAATCAACCGAAATGAGCGAAGAATGTTAAAATGTCCATGCTGTAATAAACGAAAATGGGTAACAACGACAAAAGACAGTACAATATGATAACGAATTTGATTACACAAAGTGGCGTGAACAAAGGCTCCTTTTTCAAAGGAGCTGTCAGCGCAGCTGACTGAGGATTGAGGATTTATGATACCAAGAAATAAAACGCTGAGAACTCGTTCAATCGAGCTTCGTAACAATGCTACAAAACAAGAAAATCACTTGTGGTATGATTTTCTAAAAAAGTGCCCCGTGCAGTTTTACAGGCAGCGAATCATCGGCAACTATATCGTTGATTTTTATTGCCCCAAGGCAAAATTGGTGATCGAGCTTGACGGGTCGCAGCACTACGAAAAGGAAACGGCGGAATACGACAGGGTAAGGACGGAATATTTGAACGCGCTGGGGCTTCGAGTCATTCGATTCACGAACAGGGACATAGATGGCAACTTCAACGGCGTTTGTCAAATTGTCGAAGGAATCCTCAGTCAGCTGCGCTGACAGCTCCTTTGGAAAAGGAGCCTTTGTTCATATTCGTCACATGGTGAAAAAGGATTCTTGGCTCTTTGTCCTTTATGGAATTAATATTTTACTTTTCGGGAAATAAAAATATTGAATTA
>WQXD01000228.1 GCA_009785015.1 Oscillospiraceae bacterium
CGCCGTGGCGACGGTGGGGCGGATAACCAACAAAAAGCAGCTCGCCGCCCGGCTTGTAAACGAACACAACGCGTATTTTACGGAGCTTTCCAGAGGGCAGATAAACGACACGGAGCTCGCCGCTTCGCTCATATGCCGGCGCGGCGACATCGCCGAGGGGATCGCCTACGCGCAGGAAGTGATAGAGGGCTCTCTCACCATGATCGTCTGCGCAAACGGCGCCATATACGCCGCCAGGGACAAGCTTGGGCGCACGCCTCTGTCTATAGGAAAAAAAGAAAACGGGCACTGCGTCAGCTTCGAGTCGTTCGCATATATAAACCTCGGTTACCGGACCTGTTTGGAACTCGGGCCCGGCGAAGTGGTTTTGGTCACGGCGGATAAAATAACCCCGCTCAAAGCCCCCGGCTCCGAAATGCGCATGTGCGCTTTTTTGTGGACATATTACGGCTATCCCACTTCGGATTACGAAGGCAAAAACGTCGAAGAAGTGCGCTACAGATGCGGGCAGCACCTCGCCGAACGGGACAAGGCGGATAGCTTTGGCATACAGGCCGATTATGTGGCGGGCATACCCGATTCGGGCACCGCCCACGCCGTGGGTTATGCCAACCGCTCGAAAATACCGTTCGCAAGGCCGCTTATCAAATACACGCCCACCTGGACCCGCAGTTTCACGCCGCGGGAACATGGCATAAGGAATTTGATCGCCCGCATGAAATTGGTGCCGGTAAATTCGCTCATCGAAAACAAACGGCTGCTTTTCGTGGAGGATTCGATAGTGCGCGGCACGCAGATGCGCGCCCTGATGGATTTTTTGGCCGGCTGCGGGGCAAAGGAGCTGCATGTGCGCTTAGGCTGCCCGCCGGTGCTTTTTGCTTGCAAATATCTGAATTTCACCCGCTCGAATTCGGAGAGCGAGCTCGTTTCGCGGCAGGCCATAGACGCGCAGTCGCCCGCCGGGAAAAAGGACATCGCCCCCTATGCCGACTGCGAATCGATACAATACAAAAACATGGTGGAGGCGATACGAAAGGATTTGAATATAAAAACCCTCGAGTATCTCTCATTGGAAGGGCTGTTGGACTCCATCGGGATAGACAAATGCAAACTTTGCACCTACTGCTGGAACGGGCGGGAGGGTTAAAAATAATTAAGGAGAGTATATTTTCAAGATGCCGAAAAGAACAGATATCAAAACAATCATGATAATAGGGTCGGGACCCATAATCGTGGGGCAGGCCTGCGAATTCGACTATTCGGGCACGCAGGCCTGTAAAGCGCTGCGCAGCCTCGGCTACAGGATCATATTGGTCAATTCCAATCCCGCCACCATCATGACGGACCCTATGGTGGCCGACGTCACATAT
The DNA here is from genome assembly GCA_009785015.1 of Oscillospiraceae bacterium. The sequence continues at coordinate 1,371 of WQXD01000228.1, forward strand.
ATCGAGCCGCTCAACTTAAAAAGGCTGACCGAAATAATCGCCAAGGAGCGCCCCGACGCGCTGCTTCCCAATCTGGGCGGGCAGTCCGGGCTCAATTTGAGCCTCGAGCTCTATAAAGCGGGCGTTTTCAAGCAGTACGGCGTCGAGGTCATAGGCGTTTTGCTCGATGCGATAGAACGCGGCGAAGACCGCATCGAGTTCAAAAAAACGATGGAGAAACTCGGCGTGGAAATGCCGAAGAGTTTCGCGGCGCTGTCGGTCGGACAAGCGGAGGAGATGGCGGACGAGCTCGGATATCCGGTGGTGATCCGCCCCGCTTTCACAATGGGGGGCACCGGAGGGGGCTTGGTGTACAACAAGGAAGAGCTGCGCGTCGTGGCGGCACGGGGACTGCAGGCTTCGATTATCGGGCAGATTTTGATCGAAGAAAGCGTTCAGGGCTGGGAAGAGCTCGAAGTGGAAGTGGTCAGGGACGCGAAAAATCAGATGATTTCAGTTTGCATGATCGAAAACATCGACCCGATGGGCGTGCATACGGGCGATTCTTTTTGTTCGGCCCCCATGCTCACCATTGATAAAAATTTGCAGGAACGGCTCAAAAAAATCGCCTTCGATATCGTCTCGGAAATAGGGGTGATAGGGGGGACCAATGTGCAGTTCGCCCATGACCCGGTCACCGACAGGATCGCCATCATCGAAATAAACCCGAGGACCTCGCGCTCTTCGGCGCTCGCCTCGAAAGCGACCGGATTTCCCATCGCGTATGTCTCCGCGCTGCTCGCCGCCGGGCTCACCCTCGATGAAATCCCGTACTGGAGGGGCGGCGCAATGGACAAATATACCCAATACGGGGATTATATCGTGTTGAAATTCGCGCGCTGGGCATTTGAAAAATTTTCCGGAATCGAAGACAAGCTCGGCACCCAGATGAGGGCGGTCGGGGAAGTTATGAGCATAGGGCGGACTTTTAAAGAGGCTTTCCAAAAGGCGGTCCGCTCGCTCGAAATCGGCAGGAGCGGGCTCGGGTTCGCCAAAAATTTCAACGAGCTCAAAAAAGAGGAACTGCTCCAAAAAATCGCCTCCCCGAACAGCGAACGCTATTTCGCCATCTATGAGGCGCTGCGAAAAGGGGTGAGCACGGATGAAATTTTCGCGATAACAAAGATAAAAAAATATTTTCTGGAGCAGATAAACGAATTGGTCTGCTTGGAAAACGAAATTTTGGAATACAAAAAGCGGGTTTTGCCCGATGAGCTTCTCATAAGGGCAAAAAAAGACGGTTTCGCCGACAAATATCTGTCAAAACTGCTCGAAGTGCCGGAGGAGTATATAAGGCTGCACCGCAAGGTGGCGGGCATACGGCAGGAGTGGGACGTGGTTCCCGTCAGCGGCGCCGACGCCCGGTATTACTACTCGACATATAACGGAATCGGAAAACTGGGCGCCGAATTGGCCGCACTCGGAAAAACCGGCGAAAAAACCGGCGTGGAAAACCGCCGAAAAGTGGTCATTTTGGGAGGGGGGCCAAACAGGATAGGACAGGGCATCGAATTCGACTACTGCTGCGTGCATACCGCTTTCGCGCTGCGCGAAATGGGATTTGAAACGATTATGATAAACTGCAATCCCGAAACGGTTTCCACCGACTACGATACCGCGGACAAACTGTATTTCGAGCCGCTGACCGTCGAAGACGTTTTTTCAATATGCGAGCACGAAAAACCGCTCGGCATAATCGTCCAGTTCGGGGGGCAGACGCCGCTCAACATAGCGATGGAGCTCAAAAGAGCGGGCATCAGGGTGCTCGGGACCACCCCCGAAGTGATCGCGCTCGCCGAGGACAGGGACCTGTTCAGGAAAATGATGGAGAACATGGGCATACCCATGCCCGATTCGGGGATGGCGTGCAATTACGACGAAGCGGTGACCGTGGCAAACGGGATAGGCTACCCGGTCATGGTCAGGCCGTCCTATGTGCTGGGGGGCCGCGCGATGGAAATCGTTTTCGACGGCGAACAGCTGAGAGTCTACATGCAAAAAAACGCGCAGTATATAGGGCCCGAGGCCCCGATACTCATCGACCGGTTTTTGGAAAACGCGCTCGAGTGCGAAGCGGACGCGCTGGCCGATGGCGGCCACGCGTTTGTGCCCGCGATTATGGAGCATATCGAATATGCCGGGATCCATTCGGGGGATTCGGCCTGCGTGATCCCCACTGTGAACATCACGCCAAAACAGACGGAGACGATCCGCGAATACACGCGCAAAATCGCCGGGGAGCTGGGGGTCGTGGGGCTGATGAATATCCAGTACGCCATACACTGCGGGAAAGTGTATGTGCTGGAAGCCAATCCGCGCGCCTCGAGGACGGTTCCCCTTGTCTCAAAGGTGTGCAACTTCAACATGGCAAAATTCGCAGCGCAGCTGATTATGGAGGAATATACAAAAAAACAAGTGGAGCTCGCCCTTTTGCAGACGCCCGAAGTGGCGTATTACGGGGTAAAGGAAGCGGTGTTCCCGTTTAATATGTTCCCCGAAGTCGACCCGGTCTTAGGGCCCGAGATGAGATCGACCGGGGAAGTTCTGGGGCTGTCCGATTCGTTCGGGCTCGCCTTTTACAAGGCGCTCGAGAGCAGCAAGACGGTGCTGCCGCTTTCGGGTTCCGTGCTCATTTCGGTCGCGGAAAAAGACAGGGAGGAAGCCTCCGAAGTGGCGCGGCGCTTCGAGGACCTCGGCTTTACGATCGTGGCCACGCGCGGAACATGCGCATACCTGAAATCAAGGGGCATAAAAGCCGAAATCATAAACAAGCTCTACGAGGGGCGGCCGAACATCGAGGACGCCATAAAAAACCATCAGTTGGACGTCATCGTCAACACGCCGGCCGGAAGCAAGCGCAGCAACGACGACGACTCGTATATAAGGAAATCGGCGATCAAATACAATATACCGTATATGACCACCCTGACGGCGGCGCTGGCGGGCGTAAAGGGGATTGCGGAGAAGATAAAAAATCCGGATGAAAAAGTGTACTCGCTGCAGGAATACCACGCGAGGGCGGATAAAGTGAAAAAGTGAGAAAGTGAGAAAGGGGCAAAATCATGTCGGAATTAAAGTTAAACGGTACAATTGAAGAATTTATAGAGGAAGCCTGCGAGCATATCCGCACCGAGTCCGCGGGGCGCCCCGTTTTGTGCGCGCTGTCGGGCGGAGTGGATTCCGCAGTTTGCGCGATGCTCGCCTTTCGCGCGGTGGGCGAGCGGCTCACGTGCGTGTTTGTGGACACGGGCCTGATGCGAAAAAACGAAGGGGACAAAGTGACGGCGCTGTTTGGCGGCGCATATGCGATAAACCTTGTGCGCGTCGACGCCGAAGAGCGGTTTTTGGGCAGGCTTTCGGGCGTGACCGAGCCGGAAGAGAAGCGGGGGATCATCGGAAAGGAATTTATCCGCATTTTCGAGGAACAAGCCAAAAAGTTCGGCGGCGCGGGCTGTTTTTTGCAGGGGACGATATACACGGACGTCATGGAGAGCGGCGAGGACGGCCACAAACAGGTAAAATCCCACCACAACGTGGGGGGCATGCCCAAGGATATCAAATTTGAAAAAATAATCGAACCGATAAAAATGCTGTATAAGGAGCAGGTGCGCGAATGCGGCAGAAAACTGGGGCTTCCGCCCTCATTTGCCGACCGCCAGCCTTTTCCGGGGCCGGGCTTGGCGATTCGCTGCCTCGGCGAAATCACAAAAGAGCGCCTTGATACGCTGCGCGAGGCTGACGCCATTTTCTGCGAGGAAATAGAAGCGGCGGGCCTGCAAAAACAGGTACAGCAGTATTTCGCGGTTTTGACGGGAGTCAAAAGCGTCGGGGTGCGCGGGGGCGCGAGGTGCTACGAGGAAACCGCCGCTTTGCGGGCCATTTCCTCAAAGGATCTGGTCACTGCCGGTTTTGCGCGCCTGCCCTATGAGGTCGTCGAAACGGCGGCGCGGCGAATCACGGACGAAGTCAAGGGAATCAACCGGGTGGTTTGGGACGTCACGCCCAAACCTCCCGCCACAATCGAGTGGGAGTGAATAATAAAGAAATGAAAAAAGATAAATATAGTTATAACAGTTATATGTATTACAAAACTTTACAAAGCGTTCGGATTTAATATGACGCGCTGTAGTCTTATTAAGCTTGGTATAATGTTTTTAAATCATATTTATCAATAATTTGGCACGATGAGGGGATTTAATAGAATGCTTAACGAGAAATATGATAAAACTGATTCATTGAGTATTGAAACATATGCAAAATTATTAATAGGCAAAACATTTATGGACGTCATTAATGACGCCGATTTAAACGAAAATTTGCGCGTATCAATAACAGATAAATACGGAAATCCAAAACATAAAGGCGGACTCGGAAATCTTTTGGAAGAATTATACTTTGAATATAAAGCGAACAATAATCAAGAAGCTGATTTCAAAGAAGCCGGAGTCGAACTCAAAGTTTCTCCTTATGAAAAACTTAAAACAGGAAAATTCCGGGCAGGGGAAAGGCTTGTTATTACGATGATTGGTTATAATGAACCGATTGAATTAGATTTTAATGCTTCTCATGTATGGAATAAAATCAAAGCGATTTTACTTATTTATTACTTAAGAGACAGAGCATTTAACAGTCTTTTATATCCCATAAACTATGTAAAACTTTTCGAGCTGTGCAAATGAAAAAAAGTTCGAGCAGAGCAAATGGAAAGCGAAAAAACATACGGTAGCAGAGCAACGCAGGAGTGATACTCCTTGGCCTCTTTGTAAAGAGGCTCCGCCC
>WQXD01000229.1 GCA_009785015.1 Oscillospiraceae bacterium
AAGGGCGTATCGTTATGGTTTGGTTAATTCTATTTGATCGGTTAGATAAGTCTATAAGCACGACCGCCATGTTTTCTATCACGTCGCTTCCTGTCCATTGTTTCGCGTTACGGGGCTTAAATTCGGTGAGGCATGATTGTATACTGTCGTTGTTAATACCGGCAATACCGGCGAAGCGGGAATTATACTCTACTCCTAAGTTTTTAATAGTTCCCGCGTTATAACCGATCAAACCGTAAAATTCGCTGCCCGGCGCTACGTTTACACCCGTAATCATATTAAAGCCGCCGTTAATTGTGCCGGTGAAGGGTTTAGATTCCGTGCCTATTGGTTCCCAAACGCCGCCGTTAAATTCCGAAAGGGGTATATCACGCATTATGGTGTAACTTCGATTGAGACCGTTACGAATGTTATTCAATTGATCGGCAGTAAAAATGGGAACACCATTAATAGGGAGATGTATAAAATTTATTTCTTTGCCATAAATCGTACTGTTATTGGGTATAAAATCGCCGTAATTAATAAATTCTCCGTTGTTTTCGACGATTCCATAATTTTCGAAACTTCCGATGTTAAGTATAGATCCATTATTGCGGACGAGGCCATCGTTAATTAATGCAAAACTTTCAGGTATTACTAAAAATGATTTTTCTAATATAGTCAATGTACCATTAGATCGCACGTTTATATTATCGGCAAGCTCTACAAAACCATAAAGAACACCCGTCTGTACATCGCTATTTTCAATGAACAAGAGGCCGTTGGTTCTTCTACTTATATCTATATCACCCACGCTTGATGCGAATACAACTGCATTACCGTTCATATCAAATGTACCGTGAGATCGGTCGATGGGATAGGTGCTTGTATAACCGCTTCCTATGCCCGCTCCGACTTCGCTTGTGGCAGTGACTGTACCGCCATTTATGATGACAGTGCCGCCGCTGCTGTATACGCCGCCGCCTATGCCGGCGCCGCCATTTGTGCCTGTTGCAATAATTGTACCGCCATTTATGGTAACCGTTCCGCCTTTGGCGTCGCTTACAATTACACCTCCATACCTATAATAACCGCTTCCGCCGCCTATGCCCGCACCGCCGGCTCTTCCGCCCTTCGCAGTAACCGTACCGCCATTTATAGTGATTGTTCCGCAACTATATCCGCCGTCGCCGCCTATGCCCGCGCCACCTGCGTCATTGTCGCGGTCGTATCCACCTGTGGCTGTTAAATTCCCCGTGCTTTCTTCCGTTATTGTAAGAAATGTATCTACAGGTACTCGTACACCTGCACAAGACATCCCTTCTGAAAATAAGATGACTTCTACAGTGTTTTCGCCTATCAGGTTCAACATTACACATGCGCCATTGTTGAGTTTAAGCGGTGAATCGTTGACTGCTCTGAGTAATACACCGTTGAGGATTATATGTACGTTAGCATATGCCTCGACTTCGATTGCACAATAAAATGCTTCTCCGCCGGTTATTTCGATATATGCGCCGTCTCTAATAGTCAATACTCCGCCTCCCAGTAGCCAATTACCAGCCCAATGGTAGTCGGATTCCAGACCTGAACCGACACCAGTAGTAAGATCGAATGTGGAAGTAGGCGCTGTAGATTCGATTCCGAGATCATCCGCAGCTTGTATCTGCGCAGGTAAAACTGCAACCGTCAAATCATTTCCCGCTGCTTGAGCTGTGTATTTAGGAACCATACTCATCAGCATGATTGTTGCCAATACCACGGCCAAAAGTTTGTTGAATACGTTTTTCATTCTTCTCTCCAAGTAAAATATTTTTACTTCATTTATTCTGGGGCTGTGGCCCCCCATTTCCACCTCACTGCCGATGCGCGCCGTGGTTTTGCCAAAAAACCCACTCCATTTTATACCCTCATCTCCAATATTACATCTTACTCCGCCATAGGGACGATTCAATACCGCTAACCCTGTGTTTTTCATAAAAAATCGCCCATAATGACAAATTTTTTTATGCATTTTCATCCTTCTTCGTCCTTCACGGAGATTGCCTGTATGTGCAGCTTACACCCATCCGCATCGGGTTCTTTTTCAAACAGCTTGCGAATGCGGCAGAGCGGGGCCGTTTTATCTTTTTCGCCGGCCGCCGTGAGCATCAGCAAAAACTGATTTGCCGAATACTGGCAGACGATATCGCAGGGCCGCAGGTTCTGCAGCGCTATCCTCCGCAGGACTTTCATCAGAGAACGCAGCCTGCCGGTATTTTCATTTTCAAAAGAATCATCGGGCAGTTGCACGGTCAGCATAGCCAAAAACACCGTAAAGTGTATGCGCTCGTCCAAATATTTGTCGCAGCTGTAAATTCTTTTGAATGTCTCCGCGCCGCAGAATACGGCGGCATTTTTTGTGATGTTGTTTTCCAGCTGCGTTTTGATCTCGTTCAGATCGGCCGCTTGATCGCCGGAGGCGTCGCCTGTTTCGAGAAGAAGGTTTTCGAGTTCCGCGCTCGGTTTTAAGTCAAATTCCCTTTTTAGAATTCTTTCTATGGTCTGATACTGCCGTTTCGCGCGGGGATATTCCCCCAGATCATTCAGCAGCCGTATCTGCCGCGCATACAGCGATTCCTCATACGGCTCTATTTTTATCGCGTCGTCATACACGCCGACCGCTTCCTCAAACATGGTCTGCCGCTCATAGAGCGCGGCCAGCTCGCCGACGGCGGCAAAATACAAATGCCTGTAATAATTCACGAAATTGATCAACCATAATTCGCTGTCGTCCCCGCGCAGAAAATCCCCGCGGTAGAGAGCCGCCGCCTTTTTATACAATCCGATGCGCTCGTCGATTGTCACGTTTGCGTGTCTCGCCTGCGCGAGCAAAGTTTCAAATTCGGCGGTGTCGATGATGCACGCCACGCTCGGTTTCCACGAATACTGCCCCTGCGAAAAATTGATGCATTGAATTTTCGGCTCCCCGTAAAACTCGGCCAACGCCTTCCGCAGCCTGTAGATTATTTTGTTCAATGCCCCGGCCGGGTCCAAGCAGTCGTTGTCGGGCCAGAGTATCTCAATCAGTTCGGCGTCCGAAACTTTTCGTTTATGGTGGGCGATCAAAAACTTCAATGCTGTCCACATTTTGCTGCGGCGGCTGGGAATATCCGACAAACCTCTGTCTTTAAAAAACATATTGAAGCCGCCGAACGTGTTTATGACGATGCTCTCCGTATCCAAACCGCCCATATATATGTCCCTCCTTTTGCCGTATTTTTTGCTTTATGCGAATATTATAACCCATAGCCTGCGCGATTCTGTAATTTCAATTCTACCGCCCGGGGTTTGTTTGTAGGGGACGCGCCCCCGCGCGTACCGGATAATAGATTATACGTTGGTTCTTCTCCCCGGTACGCGCGGGGGCGCGTCCCCTACAATATATCGTCCCATATCTCCCGATATTCCGTCATTTTTTTTATTGATTTTACGTTATGTTCATGCGCGTTTGTGCCCGCTTGAGTCATCATATTCATTATATCACAAAAAAACCGCAAAACCGAAAGCTTTCAAAAATGTAAGAATTTTTTGGTTGCGTGTTTTAAAAAATTTGTTTTTAACCGTGTATAATTATATCACGTCCTGAATTTTCGGTGTTTCCCAAAATATGTAGAACTTCTACCAATAAGGTAGAACACAGCCCGATTTTATGATGATATAATACTACCATCTATCGAAAATGCGAAATAATTCTTGATGTCCGGGAGTCGTTGGCCATATGCAGACTGCGTTTTCAATCGCCTTGCTCATTCTCGCGATTTTCATATTCGGGGCAAATCCAAAAGAAAAAGTGAATCAATGGTCCTCGGTCGCGATCATATTCTTTTTTTTGGGCGTCGTCAAACAGGCGGTGATGGTCGAAATCATTCCGGCGATCCAAAATTCATTTGATATATACGGGCTTGAAAAAAGTTTCGGACCTTTGCATAACATATTCACGTGGGTGATTTACACCTTGGCAATGCCGACAATGGCCATAGCGGGATTCTATTTCGGGTATATCGACCTCGACAGAAAACTGAAAAAAATCAAATACATGATGTATATTCCGGGCATATTCCTTCTGTTTTTCTTTTCGCCGCTGAAATTCATCGAATACCAGCCGGTGAGTAAGCCCTTTTGGATCGTTTACACGGCGTACAACCTCATATTTGAAATCGTGCTCGCCGTCGTCGTGATCAGAGGTATCCGCATCGACAAAAAAGCGCTCAATGAAGGCAGCATACTAAAAAAGAAGCGCAATCAAAGAAAGCGGGAAGCCATAATTTTGCTTCCGCCGCTGTATATCTGGTTTTTTTCCGTTTTTCCGATCAATTTATTTCATGTGCTGGGGCTGGGCAAATTCGGGGACTTGCTGCAAATATGGCAGTTAAACCTCATTGCCATACTGCTGTGCATTGCCGGAGCCGTATTTTTATCCGTCAAGGGCGAGGGGTTTTTGGGTATCAAAATCATACCCACGCGTTACAGCCACAACCTGAAAATGCCCGTCAACGATTTTATGAGCAATCTGACGCACCGCATAAAAAGCGACACGACGTACATGAGCGTCAAGGCGGATAAAATAAAGGAGGCTTTGGCCGGCGGGAAAGATATAGAGAGCATATCCGGCGAAATCACCGTCAATATCGACGAGCTGATACACAAAATACAGGTTTTAAACAATCTCGCCAAAAAATCCAACCGGTATTCCAACACAATAGATATAGAAATAGAATCGGTCAACTTAAAAAACCTGTTTGCCGAAGCGGCAAAATACGATACGGAAATATGCGTGAACATCGGCGGGGATATCTTTTTGGAATGCGACAAAAATCTCATGAGCGAAGTTTTTAAAGATATAATAGAAAACGGCATCCAGGCGATCCATACAAAAAACGCCGCCGCCCCGGAGGAAAACAAGGGGAAAATTGTCATCACCGGGGCATACGAAAAAAACAAATACAAGATAAAATTCAAAGACAACGGCGTCGGGATACCGCCCAACAAATTGGACGCCATATTCGACCCGGGCGTGACGACCAAGAACAAGGAATTCAATTCCGGGCTGGGACTGGCAAACTGCAAAAAAGTGATAAACAAACACGGCGGAAATATATACGCGGAAAACAACGGCGAAACTAGCGGCGCGACGATTACAATCGAGCTGCCGGCGAAAACAGTCACCGCGGAAAAAAATTCCGCAGATGCAAACTAAAAAAAATCCAAAATCTAAAAAAAGGGAAAAATTTTATGAGTGAAAAAATAAGGCTGCTTTTGGTCGAGGATACGCCTGGATGGATAAGAATTTTCGAGGAAGAGATCGTCAAAGATTTAAGGTTTGATTATCTGGGTTCCGCTTCTTCAAAGGATACCGCCATTGATCTGGCTTTTGAGCTGAAGCCGGACGTCGTGGTCATGGATATATTTTTGGACGCTTTGAGCAACCGGGAATACGGCATCGAAGCGGCGAAGGAGATCAGAATCAAGTCAAAGTCCAAAATCGTGTTTTTCACCGCCGACGAGAAAGAACACCTCCGCAAGGAAGCATGCAGGATAGGTTTTGCCTCCGGATATATCCGCAAGGACGACTACAAACAATACGCGGATGAAATCTATAACGCGGTCACCAAAAGCACGCCGTTCAAGGAAAGCATCATAGAAAATGTGAGAAACCAGCTGACCCCCGTGGAAAACGATATCCTCACCAAAATAATCGACGGGAAAATCACGGGAACCTTCGACAAAACCAATCTGTATTCGCAAAAAAACATATCCAAAAACAAAACGAACATATACAACAAATTGGGTCTCAAGGAAATACCCGAAAAAGATAAAGAAAGCGTATTGATCAAAATTTTTAAAACATGGTAAAACAACGTGAGTTCGATAAAAAACAATGGAATTATGACGATTTTACGCGGTGTTTATCGTAGGGGACGCGCCCCCGCGCGTACCGGGAGAGAATTTGATTTTACGTTGGCTTTAGAAGGCGGTATGCGCGGGGGTGTATAGCCCGGGGAAGGGGTAAACAAAACGTTCGGGGAAGGGGTATACAGAATTCGATGGATTACGAGAATCTGCTCGTCGTCCCCCAGTGGTCGTTTGGACAAATGGGTTGAGTTCG
>WQXD01000230.1 GCA_009785015.1 Oscillospiraceae bacterium
AAAAAAGGTTTTTGAATTCTTTTCATTTTTTTCCTTTTTCAGTTGAATTTAATAGAACGTTTTGCTGTGACAAATGTTCCCGCCGCAAGAATCATAATTGTGAATATTATCATTGCGCTGTCGCCTGTCTCCGGAGCGGACGCCGCAGGTTCGGTGACCGGCGCGGGAGTTTCTTCAACGGCCGGCGCAGGCTCGGGTTCCGGCTCGGGCTCGGGCTCGGGCTCGGGAGCTTTTTCGAGGAATGTGAGCGTCCCCATATTATTTGAAAATCTGTAAGCTTCAGTGCCCGATGCCTCCCAGGCGAGCTGTCCTTCGCGCACGCCATCTCCTATGCCGTTGTTCAGGGAGATTTCAAAGCCGATTTTATCCCCGGCAACATAATTTTTGTAAAGAAGGGGCATCGCCGCTTCAATCACATAACCGCCGTCTACAATTTTGAGGTGTACTTTCGTGGCGTTGATATATTCGGGAGAATCGTTGACCATTCCCGGTTCAGTCCAAAACTTTGTGGAATTGTCGGCTATGGGAGGCACGTTGATATATCCGGCATATCTTTCCTCTTCGGGCAGGTCACGGTAACTCAATTCAGGCTCTCTTACATACCCATAGTCCATCATGATGCCGACGCAATCCTGATTCCACACATCGTCCCTGTCTATCGCGTCTATGATTTTATCAGCCACTTCAACCCAGACATACAAGTAATCCCCATCCCAGAGAGTCCAGGTTTTCGCCGATACCTGCGCGTTTGCCGGCATATCCAGCCCCAAGCCCAAATCGGGAACCACTTCGTTGATTTCAAACATGTTCGCAGTATTCCAGATGTCATCTTTTACTCCGTCTATGACCGGCGTTCCCCATACTACGTTTGATGTTTTGTCGTGAGCCGAAACCGGCGCCGCCATCATCAGTATGACGCTTATGATAACAACCGCGATAATTTTTGTTTTTTTCATTTGTTTTTCCTCTTTCTTTTTTATTTTAATATATCGTCGCATACATTATATCACGGAAAAATATAATTTTCAACTGAAATCAAAAATATTTTTGTGCTGTTGACATTGCGGCGAATTCATGCTAAAATATATATAGTTGAAACGCGAAGGATTTGGAGGTCACGGTTAGTTGAGTAAATTGTTTCTAACTGCGGATATGCACTTTGGTCACACGAATATTATAAAATATGAAAATCGTCCTTTCGCGAGCGCGGATGATATGGATGACACGATTATCAAGAATTGGAATAAGGTCGTTTCCAAAAGCGATACTGTTATCGTTGCCGGCGATGTGAGTTTCTATGGAAAAGAAAAGACAGCTGAGATCATCCAACAGTTATACGGAAAAAAGATTCTGATTAAGGGTAACCACGACCAACGGAATAATAACTGGTGGATGGAAGCCGGATTCCATGAAGTGTCAAGCTATCCTATCATTTACAAGGAATGGTTCGTTATTTTGCATGAGCCGCCCGCATATTACAACGATGCAACACCATATTTCTATATATACGGTCACGTTCACGGCAGCGAAATGTACAGGACGATCACCAAGCAGACAGCGTGCGTCTGTGTGGAGCGATGGGATTATACGCCGGTAGAATTTGAAAAAATAATGGATTTGGCAAAGTTGGTATAAAAATATTCAAAAGGGAGCCAATTGATATATGGGCATATTGGAAAAAGCAATTTCTTTTGCGGCGGAGCAACATTCCGGTACTGTACGGAAAGGCAGCGATATTCCATAAAAAGCAAACAAAAGAACCCTGCACAGTTTGTGGGGTTCTCTTTTTATTTTGTTGTGAAAAAAGTTTCACTTGTATTTTATTTGTAATGGTCATGATTTACATCTAACCAGACAATCTCAAAACAGTTAGCTATAAAAAATCCATGCAAAACAAATTTACCGCTACCATCCATACCGCAATGCAAATGACACATATCGTTCGTTTCTATTCTGTACTGCTTTTGTATTTGCAACAGTTTATTCCTACTCAAATCGTCCTCGTTTTTAAACTTGACATGAGACGCATGGTTTTTTACCAATTCTGACACCGTGGAATAAGTTCTTGCCATTTCTAAAAATTCATACAATTTATTTACACAAAACTTATCATTTTTATAAACTTGGTATAAATGCTTCAATCCATATTTATTCTTGTCAAGAAAAGTCATCCCAATAATAGGACGATTTTCTTTTTTTCTTTCGACATCTTTTAGCGTTTGGGGTACTTGTAATTTTTCGTTGAGGTTTTTGTCAAGGTTCATTCGCCTATACCATCGCCAGAATACTGCGATTTATAATATTCGTACATTAAATCTCCATTTATTGGCAATGTTGACGGCGCATGATACGGAAGATTATTTCTTGCCCTAATCCATGGCTCTTCTTCATGGGTAATAGTTTCGAGTTGAAATCCTGTCAAATCTCCATATGTTTCCCAAACACACTCAAGAACACTATTGTCATTTTCATTCAAACCAATAGCGACAACAGGACAATCATTTTTTGTTATATCGACATAACCGTAATCTTTAAACTTATTCCACAAATCTCGATTTACTGGACCATGCGCCCACGCTTCGAAATTTCCGTCAAATAAAGGTTTTTTGTCTTGCAATACCATAGACCATGCCTGAGCATAATAGCATAATTTTTGCAATTTTTTATGATTCATTGGTTCTTTTGACAAAAACCAATGAGCTACATCAAAAACGCTTGCCATATTTATCACCGCCCTTCTGCTTTTATTGTATCACAACAAAACACATTTTGTCAACTGTTATTTTAAATACACCTATGTTTCCTTTTTTGAAAATTATTTTTTGGAATTACCTCATTGTGAGGTTTTTCACTTTGTTCCGAACAAACGCTCCTGCCGCAAGAATCATAATTGCGAATATAATCATTGCGCCGTCGCCTGTTCTGACGGAAGGAGCCGGGGGTTCCGCTGTTGCCGCAGGGGCAGCTTCAGCGTCGGTAGCTTCGCCGCCGCCTGCCGGCGCAGCAGGTTCCCCAGCCGGAGGAGCCGGGGGAGGCGGAGGAGGATTCGCGTCTTCTGCGGAGAGAACGATATAATTGTGGCGGTCCACTTCCCAGCTGTCCGCGTCAAAGGAGTTGGTGCTCAAAATAACTACGCGGTCTGCGGCATCGGTCATGTCCGGCACGGTCATGTCGTTTATTTGAATCTGTATGCCTATTTGATCGCCTGCTTTATAGGAAGTCCCCGGGACATGTATAAGCACTTCCAGATAATACGTGTTGCCGTCCTGTCTGCCGGCGTACTCCATATAGGGTTTTACTTCGTCCGTGCCTATGAATTGTTCGCCGCCGTCGGCAATATATATATACCCCAAACCGTCGATATCCACTTTGTTATGCTGAATGTTCGGCTGCTCTCCGGTATTTCCCATATCGATGAATATTTCCATGCTGTCGGTGTTCCAGTTCCAGTTTGATTTATCCAATTTTTCGTCCAAGGGCGTATGCGTCGGGGTGGGGTCGGTTACTTCGCCGAAAAGATAAAGTCCCTTGTCGCTCCACAGCGCGTATACCGTGCCTGTAGCGCCGGGTCTGTCCGTGTTGGGTGATGTAGGCGATATTCTGTTTACCTGGATTACAACCGCGTTTTCCCAAGCGGGTTCGTCCCTGAATCCGTCGAGCTTTATGTCGCCGTCGTTTACTTTTTTGACGTCGCCGTAACTTTCTCCGTCCGGAGCGGCGGCTATGGGGACTGCAAATAATGCAACCATCGAAATGACAAGCAGAACCGATAAGAATTTTTTCATTTTTTATGCCTCTTTCGTTTTATTTTTAAAATTTTCATGAGCTGTCGACAATCAATTATATCATTAAAATAACATAATTGTCAAGGAATATAAGTTAATTTTTATAAAAAATTTTCACTTTTCATACACAAAAGCAATAATTATTATGGTATAATTAAAATATAAAAGATAATAACCTGTAAAAACAAGGAGAATTATTGATTATGAAAATAAAAAAATTGCCGTACGGATTGCTGGCTTTATCATTTTTAGCGGCGGTTTTGTTTTCCTGCGGCAGCGCGGGCGACAATAATCCAAACGGTTTTGACAGTCCTGCTGATTCGAGCGATTTTGATAATTCTGACAACGTGGACGAAAAAACGGATAATTCTTTGTACAACGACGATTTGCCCGAATTTGACTTTAACGGCGAAAAATTCAAAATGTTGACTTTCCCGGAAAGACCCGACACGTACACCAGTTTTATTTACGAAGAACAGACAGGCGATATTGTGGAAGATTCGGTATATTTGGTCAACAGAACGGTTGAAGCAAGGTTTAATATAGAATTTGAACAGATGCTGACAAGTTCGTGGAACGATATGCCGGATTATGTGAGAAGAAACGTCCGCGCGGGCGATTATGCGTACGATTTTGTGAATATCGGCGACAGGCTTGCGATGAATTTGGCGATGGAAGGAAAATTTTTCCATCCCATGAACGAATTGACGCATGTAAATCTTGAAAAATTATACTGGGATCAAAATCTTCAAAAAGATATGTCGGTGGGCAATGTCCTCTATTTCACATACGGGTCAAACATGCTTTCGACTTATGATTATATCTGTTTATTGATATTCAACAAACAGATAGCTTCGGACTTCGGACTTGAAAACATGTACAATTTAGTCCGCGAAGGAAAATGGACGATCGATAAAATGTATCAGCTGGGAGCCGAGGTTGTAACCGACCTCAACGGCGACGGCGTAATGAACAAAGAAGACCGTTACGGGGTGCTGATGGCGTTTAATTATTATTACCCGGGTTTCTGGGCTGCGGAAAGGCTTCCGTTAATTGACAAAGACGAAAACGACCTGCCGTATTTTAATGTTCCCGGAAACGAAAAACTTTTTGCAATATTCGACAAGTTATATGATTACGCGCATACCGGCATAGAATTTGACACGCCGGGACTCGCCGAAACCGGTCCTTTCCCGATGTTTATAGAAAACAGGGGATTGTTCGCAAATGCGACAATGTATACATTGAAACATGTCAGGGGTATGGAAGTCGATTATGGAATACTGCCATATCCCACATTGGATGAAATCGGCGCGGGCGCTCCTTATTCGGCGCGTTTATGCGTTGCGACGGCGGTGATCGTGCCGGTTACGGCCAATCCCGACCGGGCGTCCGTAATACTGGAAGCGCTCGCCTGTGAATACGAAAAACGCGTCGTCCCGAATTATTTGAACATATCCGTTCAGGTAAAAGGCGTGCGTGATGACGAATCTATCGAAATGCTGCAGATGATGATAAACAACCGTTTTGTAGATCTCGGGGATACGGTATGGCTGGAAGCCGGACGCGCCAATTATGAGCAGCTTTTCAAACAGCGCAATAATACTTTCCAGTCCGTAACCGAAAAAATAACAGGGAAAGTAGAAAAAACCCTCAGTACCGCCATTGAGGCTTTCCGGACTGCCGGCGGTCAGTAAATCCTCCGGTTGTTCCGGGGTTAAAATAAAATTAAAGAGAGGTATTTATCATGATCAAAGTATCGCCTGTTCCTGCGGGAGAACAGATTTGCGAGGATTTTTCGGTTTTGTTAAACGGATCCGCAACCGTGTCCTGTTATGCGGCGCGCGTGTCGGCAATGCCGTATAACACGACCTGGCCCGGCTGTCAGCGTCCGCTTGAACAAACCGAAATCGCCTCTTTCATAAGTTTTGAAGCCGACGAAACCGTCAGGGTCAGAATAGAAAACAGGAAAGATTTTTCAGACGTCAAAATCCGCCCTTTGTCCGATAAAATTATCCCGTCCGTAAACGGCAGGACAATTGAATTTTCCATAACCAAACCGGGGCAGTACGTCGTGGAATGCGACGGTTTTCATAACGCGCTTCACATTTTCGCAAATCCTCCGGAAAATTTCGGCGTTGAAAAAGTTGATATAAACGACCCGTCCGTAATATATTTTTCGCCCGGGGTCCACCGTCCGGGCGCAATTGAAATAAAAAGCGGGCAGACAGTCTATATCGACGCGGGCGCGGTCGTGTACGGTTCGATAACAGGCATAAATAT
>WQXD01000231.1 GCA_009785015.1 Oscillospiraceae bacterium
AGACTTACGGCATGGCCGCGCTCGTGACCTCGATAATTTTTGTGACGGGGATCGGGGGCTATACGGCGGCGGACAACCTGCTTTCTAAGTCGGGCCTGATCGAAGACAAGGCGTTTGCCGGCGCGGTCTCGTCGGCGCTCGGCAAATTCCCGGCCTTTATCACCAAAAGCGACCTGGAAGAAGTGAAGGTCTTGATCCTGGAGGGCAAATACGACGCCAATTACGGCTCTCCGGCACCGGGCTTCACGCTCACCCTGGGCTATGACGAAGCCCTGACGTATCTGAAAGCGGAGGACCAGAGCGCCTACGACAGCGAGGAACTCGAGGGCTATTTCAAATCCGCCGGTTCCGACGTCGATATAAGCGACTACTCGAGCCTCTCCCATTTCGTCAACATAGAATACATCGCCGTAAACCAGCCAAATACCTATCTGTATTACTACTACGGGATCGCCCCGGGTTATCTGTCCAAATTCAACGATTTGAGCGTTCTGGAAAACATGAAGTCGCTTTCCGATTTGATCATATTCAACGCGGCGGCCTCCGATCTTTCGCCGCTTGCCGGCCTTGTCAAAATGGAAAACCTGAGCGTGCAGTACTGCAATGTCGGGGATGCGTCCGTTTTGGGGAACCTGACCGCGCTGAAATCTTTAAACCTGAGCTCGGCGGGGATTTCCGATATATCGTTCGCCTCTTCCCTGACAAATCTTTCCGAGCTCTATCTGGCGGGAAACCAGATCGAAGATATAGGCGCCGTCAAAAACCTCGCGAATTTAAACGAACTCATGCTCAATTCGAACCAAATCAAAGACGTCTCGCCGGTGAGCGGCCTGAAGCAGTTGAGCACTTTGTACATGTCGTACAACCAGATAAAAGACATAAAGGCGCTCGGGAGCCTCTCAGCGCTTGAAAGCATATATTTGAGCGGCAATCAGATAGAGGACGCTTCGCCCCTGTTTTCGCTTTCTTCGCTTGTATATATGAGTGTCAGCGAAAACGCTTTAGCGGATATAGGCGGCATTGAAAGCTGCGCCTCGCTTGAGACGCTGTACATAAACGGCAACAAGATAACCGATCTCGCGCCGCTGACGGGCCTGACGGGCCTTACGAGCCTGTACGCCGACAACAACGGCATAGAGGATATCTCGCCCGTTTCATCGGTGTCAAGCCTGACGACGCTCTCTCTGAAAGGCAACCAAATCGCCGACATATCGGCGCTCGCCTCCCTTTCGGCTTTGACCGGCCTGTATCTCGACGAAAATCTGATAACCGACTTCTCGCCCATAGACGCCCTTGAGCAAGGGGGCGCATCCGTGTCCGGCAAAGACAACCAGCTCGTCGAATACGACCATGATCATGATCATGACCACGACGAAGACGGGGAGTACGGCGACGAGGAAGGATAAAAAGGCTTCATTTCGGGCGCTTTTTGAGCCAGCCGGCCGTTTTGAGTATCATCCAGGCGTCCATTACCTTGCGGCAGGTTCTGCCCAGCAGGCTGTGCACATAATAGCTGAAGTAGACCAATGGCAGATAGAAGAACACGTTTTTGCCCAGCAGGCCCTCGAACACCGGCGACTGCTCGCCGAACAAAAACGAGGCCAAAGGGTTGAAAAACACAAACGAAAGCAAAAACCCCAAAAACAGCAGCGCGACCATCAGCTTTATGCGCCAGGTGAACGGGTCGGCGAGCTGTATCATCAGGTAAAAACCAACAATCCCGAGCAAAAACACCACCATGGTCGACGCCTCCACGGCGGGGATCTCAAAGAGTATGGCTGCGATCTGTATGTACATCGTGTTTATTATCACCGTGATCGCGGCGGGAAGGGTGTGCTCTAAGATCCTTGTGAGCATTTGCCCGGCGGGCCGGGCGTAATTGGCCTGCAGGGCCAGAAAAAACGAGGGCAGCCCTATGGTGAGTTCATTTACCGGCATCATCTGCAAAGGCACGAACGGATAGGGATAGGGCAGAAAAATATAGATCAGCGTGAGCAGCACCGAATATATGGTCTTCACCAGAAATATCGCCGATATCTTCTCTATGTTGTTTATAATCCGCCGGCCCTCCTTGAGCACTTCCCCCATAGCTCCGAAATCGTCGGACATCAAAACAAAATCGCACGCGGAGCGCGCGGCGTCGTTTCCCGCCGCCATGGCGACGCTGCAGTCGGAGTCGCGCATGGCGAGTATGTCGTTTACCCCGTCTCCGGTCATACATACGGTATGGCCGTTTTTTTTCATGGCGGCCACAAGCTGCTGCTTCTGCTGCGGCGAGACATGGCCGAAAACGGTGAATTGTTCGGTGAGCTCCATATAGTCGGCCTCTTTGGAAAGGGCGCTCATGTCGACCGCCCGGCCGGCGTTTTCGAGCCCCGCCTTTTCCGCAATCGCCGACACCGTCCGCGGGTTGTCCCCCGATATCACCTTTATTATGACCTGTTCTTCGGCAAAATACCGGAAGGTATCCGCCGCGTTTTCCCTTATGTGGTCGGAGATAAAGAGCAGCGCCATGCAGTAGAGCCTGCCGGGCAGCTGCCCGCCGGTTATTTCATCCGGGGAATAGGCCACACACAGCGCCCGCATTCCTTTTTTCGCCTCCTCGTTCGCCTTATCCAGGAAATCCGCCTGCCGGTTGGAAAACACGATATTCGGAGAGCCTATGATATAGCTGCCCATCCCGGCAAACGCGGCCCCGCTCCATTTGCGCTCTGAGGAAAAGGGCACGCGCGTTGTTACCGGCCAGTTTTCGGTCCGGCCAAACGCGTCGGAGAGCGCGGCTGCGGTGGCGTTTTCATCGTTCAGGGCGCCCATAAGCTCGGATACGGTGAGTTTTACGTTTTCCTCGGGGATGTTGTTGTAGGTTTCCATATACTCGAAGGCGAGCGTGCCGTCGGTTATCGTGCCGGTTTTGTCGAGGCACAAGACGTCGGTGCGCGCGAGGGTCTCGATATTGGGCAGCGACTGGACCAGGGCTTTTTTCTGCGAGAGCTTGAGCGCGCCCACCGACATGGTGACCCCGGTCAGAACGATCAGCCCCGCGGGTATCATCCCCAGAACGGAAGTCGCAGTCCCCAGAATCACATTCTGGAAATCCTCGCCCCTGTTGTATTTGACTGCGAACAGCGCCGCGCCCAGCGGGAAGATCACAATTGTCAGCACCATAATAATCCGCTTTAATGTGGCCTGGAGCCTCGGGATTTTCTTTTTGTGCTTTTTGGCCTCGGCGATCAGCGAATGGGCGTAGCTCTCCTCGCCCACGGAAACCACGCGGGCATACGCGCGCCCGCTGGTCACATAGCTCCCCGACAGGATGGAATCCCCCTCGAATTTGCGGATCCGCTCGGATTCCCCCGTGAGAAGCGATTCGTCCATTTCCAAAAGGTCCGATTTGACCACCACCGCGTCCGCGCAGACCTGGTTCCCGGCCGAGAGCAGCATTATATCGTCGAGCACCACTTGTTCCTGGGCGATTTTGGCGGTTTTGCCCTCGCGGGTCACGGAGACCATGGCCTTGGCCAGCACGGCCAATTTGTCGAGGGCGCGCTTCGCCCAGAGTTCCTGAACCACGCCTATCAGCGTATTTGTCACACTCACCCAGATAAACATCACATGGCTGGCATTATCGGTCACCACAAGCGCGACGGCGATAAGCGCGTACACGAAATTGAACAGGGTGAAAGTGTTTTTGACGAGTATCTCGGCCACGCTCGGGGTGAGCCCTTTCCCGCCGGAGTTTGTGGCCCCCGCCTCGATTCTGGCGGCCAATTGCGCGGCGTTCAGGCCGACTGCGGGATCCGGGCTTACTCGCTTTAGATTTTTGTACTTGTTTTTAGTGACCGGGCTTTTATCCATGTTTTCTTTTATCCTTAAAAAATTATATCAATCGATCGGCCTTATCACGGACATGATAAAATTTTCCCTTTTGAAGAGCCGGCAAAGCCGCTCTTCGACGTCTTCGAATTTCACATTGCCGACGATCTCCGGCAGATCGAAAATATCGTATCCGCGGAAAAGACACGCCATCATCGAATTGGCAATATTCTCGGTGCTGTCAAACAGGGTCACGCTGTCGGCGTAACCCGCCTTTTTGAACCTTTCGAAATCGCGCCTGTCCAAGCCGTTTTTGAGCTTGCGCTCAAATTCGGCGATCACCGCCTCCATCACGTATTCCGGGTCGTCGGATTCGCCGCCGAGCACCAAATGGGAAAATTCCGGCTCGATTTCGGCTTCCGCCTCGAATTTTTCGTTTATCTTGCCGAGGTTGTAGAGCCTTGTGTAGAAGTCGCTCGACTTGCCGAACATCATATTGAGCATTATATCGGTTTCGGCGCATTTTTTGGCGAGGGTAGTCCCGTACAGCCCGGTTTCGGAATCCTTGAGTCCGATATTGAACAGGGGCCTTGACACCATGAGCCGCTTTTCGACGTTTTTTCCCGCCCCTTTTGGCTCGTCGTATTTCCAGCGCTCTATGGCCGCGGGGGCCATGGGGCGCAAAACTTTGTCCGCGGCGCGCTTTACCTGCTCCGGGGTCACATTTCCCGCCACGCACAAGATCATGTTGTGGAGGTTATAGAAAACGCTGTGGCACTTGTACAATACGTCGGCGGTTATTTTCGATATGGATTCGACGGTGCCCGCTATGTCGAGGCGCACGCTGTGGCATTTGTACATATTGGAGAGCATCTGAAAATACACCTGCCAGCCGGGGCTGTCGTCGTACATCTTGATTTCCTGGCCGATTATGCCCTGTTCCTTTTTTATGGTTTCCTCCGAAAAATACGGATGCGTGACAAAATCGAGCAGTATCTCCAATGATTCGTCGAATTTTTCCCCGTTGTCCGAGCATGAAAACAGATAACAGGTCTTGTCAAAGGCGGTGTAAGCGTTTGAACTTGCGCCCGTGGCGGCGAAGCGCAGATCCGCGTTGTTGCCGTGTTCGTCCTCGAACAGCTTGTGTTCCAGAAAATGCGCTATGCCGTCGGGCGCCGCGGTGAAATCCGTATCCCCGCCGATCTTGAATTTGTTGTCGATTGAGCCGTATTTCGTGCCGAACAGCGCGTAGGAGGATGTGTGGTTTTTGGGGGCCACATATATGCCGAGCCCGCTTTCGTGTTTGAAATGATAATATCTCTCGTCGATTTTTTTGTTTTCAACCAATTTGAACATTTTTTATTCCTCCTCGCTTTCGTCGCCGCCGCCCTCGAGCGTGCCCTGCAGAAAATATATGGAATCAAGGCTCAGGTTTTTGGCCGTTTTGATTATGTCTTCTTTTGTGACTTCGTTGATTTCCCGCTCGGCGTCCTCCGGCGTTTTCAAGTTCCCGCAAAGCAGCCTGCGCAGATACCAGTAGACTATATTGCCTGCGGAGTCCGACACTTCCTTGTATGAATTGATGACGGCGAGCCGCGCCGCCTCTATATCCTCATCGGTAAAAACGCCGTTTTTGAGCTCTTCGAGAAGCCGCAGGATTTCGTCTGAAGTTTTTTGCCTGTCGGAGTTCTCTATGCCGCACAACACGACGATGATCCCTTTCGCCGAATCGGCTTTGGTCATGCAGTAGTAGCAAAGCGAGAGCCTTTCGCGCACGTTTTGGAAAAGTTTGCCATTGGGCGTATTGGCGTAGACCGACTCGAATAAAACAAATTTCGCGAAGTCCCCGCTTTTATTGGATGTGCCCATGCGGAACCCGACCGCGAGCTTGCCCTGGTTGACCTCCATGGGCTCGATCGTCTCGCCTTTGAAATCCGCATGCGCGTGCGCGTCCGTTTCGCAGTCTTCGATGGGGCCGCGCCCGATATCCCCCAGCAGCTCTTTGAATTTTTCGGTCACGGCGTCTTTTATGCCGCCGAAATTTCCCACGCAGAAGATCTCGATGGCGCAGTGCGACAAAATATAGCGGTAGTGGGCGTAGAGCTCTTTGGCGCCGATCTGCTTCACGCTTTCCTGCGAGCCGAGGTTGTTTATGGCGAAGCGCTCCCCTTCGCACATTTTTTCGACGCACTTTTTGTATACATACGCGTTTTTGTTGTTGATCTGCGCGAGGATGTCGCTTGTCAGG
>WQXD01000232.1 GCA_009785015.1 Oscillospiraceae bacterium
AGAGTTTTCCCATTGAACCGCTTGACCGGGATCGGGTCGAAGTTTCGGTGTCGTTCGGGTCGAACCAGTCATGGACAAGCCGCAGTTTGCCATCACTTATGTATAACTGGCTTGGCTGGAGGTCGGCAATCGGAAACATGAACCGCTTTTCTGCCGGAACCCTGACACGGCGGCGTTCGGTAAACTCTTGCCGAGTGACTCTATAATGGTACTGCCATTGACCTTTTTGCGGCTGCGGTTCCAGCGGTTCTTCCAATATCCGCATAAAACCGTGTTTTTCCCACATACGGCGGGAACGGACGTTGTAATCCTCGCAGAAGCAATGCAAAACGTCCACATACTCGCCGCAGAACGCGAAATCGATCATCATGCCGATGAACTGCGTACCGATGCCCTTATTCCAGTACGCTTTCTCGCCGATGGACATATCGATCCGGCGCACGTCAAGCGTTTCGGGGTATATAGCTTTGACGTCAGGCAGGTTCATTTTTTGCAGCCAGCACTCGCCAATCGGAACGCTGTCAACTTCAATTAGAAAATAAAGGATTTTTTCTTTATTGCCGCCATATATTTGATGCACCGTTTCCTGACCGTATGAGAGGGTGGTGTCGTTTGTGCCGCCTTCCGTCCAATACAAAACTTCCGGATCGGCGCACCATTTATACAGCAGCGGCAGATGGTCGTCGCACAGCGGGTGCAGAACAATATCAATGTCGTTGCCGCCGTAGAGGGTTACATCGTGGGTTTGGATTATACTCATGTAATCGTATCTTCCTTTCGATTTTGAATTTAATTACGGTTTTCATAATAACCCCAACTGCTGTTTTTGTGGGATAAACCATTCGGCTGAGATTATTTCGCCAACCGCTTCTTCCGTTATGCCGTTATTTATCGCGGCAGCTTTGCATTTGTCAAAAATATTCTTGTTGCGTTCTTTTAGAAAATCACGTTCGCTGTCGGTCAGTTCAGGCAATATCTTTGAAACACTGTCGCGGTATTTCGGGACGGTATCGAAATAACACGGCAAAAAACAGCCATATAACGCGGCTTGTTTGCCTTGTGCTTTTTTATCGGAAAGCCCGTATTCATAATCGTCATGCGCGTTCAAGTCGACAAACTGAAAACCGATGGTTTTGTGGTAAAAGAAATTGTCTTTGCCCGCAAAATCGACTATCACGCCCGCGTCAATAATTTTAATTATATCCGCAATATATTTTTCAAAATGTGCCTGCGGCGCGTTTGACAGCAATTCGACACGCTCCAAAACGTAATCTTTGCTGTTCACTTTATCCCTGTCATATAGCTCTGCGCCTTTCGCTCTCGGCTGAATAATATAACCGTTGCCGTCGTCGCTTTGGAAGGCTAAAATAGGAACGACATTGACACCTTCCGTTTGTAATTCTAAAAGCGTCCCGGCCAACCTTTCGAGATGTGTTAAGTCCGTATCTGGTGTGGTTACATTACGAAAGTTCATGTTTTGCATTTTAAAAACCGCGTATTCGTCAAACAGGAATACTTTCGTATTTTGGAATCCGTTATCACCGCTTTTTTCATTTGTCATGGTCTTTGTCGCTTCTATCATCTGCTGTACGGTTTCGCGGTCTGTGCCAAAGTATTTTTCTATTATCATATAATTTTCCTCCATATCATATCAATTTGCCCTTCGCCTCCCTGTGATATAAAACCGGCGTTTGTATAAATCCGTAACGCCGCGGCATTTTCAGCATCAGCATGAAGAAAAGCCCGTTTTGCCCCGTGTTTTACGCCATAGTGCAATGTTTGCAAAAGTAACTTTTTACCTATGCCGCATCCTTGAAAATCGGGATGTACCGCTATCATCCTGACCCATACGACCGCGCCTTTTTCGCTGTCGTGGGCATAGGTAGCAGTGCAGGAGATGCCGACTACTCGGTTGTTTATTCTGCTAACAAGCACAGCGTTATTATGCAAGCCTTCTTCACCGTTAAGCCACTCTACAAACCATTCCGGCGGCTCTCCTTCAAATCCGCGGCTCTGCCCCCGGCAGGCAACGCTTATTTCCGAAGCAATGCCGCAATCATTTTCATTTAGAAAATCGAAATCCTCATATTTTGAACCGAGAGGCGAAAGCGAATCAATCCAATAATCGTGATACTGCGCGTATAGGGTGAATCCGTGGGAAAGAAAATCGGCTTGCCATATATCGGGGATGCCTGAAACGACCAATGATGACTGATTTATCGTTTGTTCGGCAATAAATTTTTTAATGCCTTCCGTTTTTATCATTTTCTCAATAGTATCAAAGTCAACTTTATTCATAATCTTCCCTCCATATAATCGACGCCCCATTGATGCAGCCAACGGCAAATGAGATCGTCTTTGTGATATAATTTTTTACTGTTTATATCGCCGTATCGTTGCGCTAATTCGCATATCGGCAATTCACGATTGGCTTTCATACCCGGCGTGGTTTCGTCCCGATAGGCTTTTATTATTGTGTCTACGCCATCGGTTTTTAAATTGCCTAAACACCACCATTCGGTCGGTTCGGCAATATTAGGGTAAACATCAAAATTTGCGTTTACAGATACGCTTGGAACATTCGCCTCCACGTTTGGCGTTTTATCGTCTTTCATCAACGATTCAAGCAAGGCATATTCCGGTTGGCCGAGTAAAGAGGCACCTTCGCGGCAAATAGAGATCAATTCATTCGGTATCGAAGTTATGTCGTTTTCATCGACACGTAAATTATCTATTTCATAGCCGTTGCCTTCCGGTGACATGCCGCCAATAAACACCTCGAATTTTTGCCCGATAGCTTCGCAGCGTTTATGCAAATCCAAATCAATTATCAGCCGTAGAAAATCGTCTAATTCGTCTAGACATTGTTTTGTGATGAATAATTGCCAGCGAGGGGCAATTCCGACATCAAGCAAACGTCCGGTCGCAAGCAGATTATCTTTAAATGAGCCTTTTCTTCGTATGCCCCAATCGGTGGTTTTTTCCATGCCAAAAAAGGTGATTTGACAGACCTTCGGTTCAAGGGTTGCCGCCCATTTCGGGTAGCTCTCGTCCCGTGCCAGCCGCCAGATTGACAGCAATTCAAAGCGTTGTGCCCGCCCCGGCGAGGATAATTCCTGTTCAACTTGCCACAACTCGCGGTAATCATCACGAAAATCCGGTTCACGCCACCAACTGAAAAAACCGAGTTCCTTTATTCCAATTCCATTTTCGTCTTTCCAATTCTTAAATTGTTCAGCGATACCGCGAAATTCGCTGACAGTCATATCGCCGTTTCTATGGCTTCCGAGCCAGCAATGACGGCAGCGGTTGGGACAGCCCGCCATATCGGCCATAACGCCGAGATAAGACATATCAAAATTATTTTTCATGTTGTTTATAGCTCCATATATTATCATCAATTTTGTTTGACAAAATAAAAATGTCCTATTCCCGCCTGCAACGTAAAAAAGTCTATTTTATCTTCGTCACCGTAAAATTCTATCGGGAAACAAAATCCGCCCCAATCGCCGCGTGTACTCGCCATCAATCTATTTTCGTCCGAAAAATCAAGCAGATTGATATAACCATCCTCGCCTTTATCCGCGTATTTCATTTGAAAACGGCTGCCGTCGGGAACAATATCGAAATATGTATCGACTTCATAGCCGTAATATCTCCCGAAATATTTGTTAAAATCATGGTTGGACTGCGGATTTTGTTTTTGTGCGTTCGGAAATTTATGATGTTCGGCTTTTCGTGTTTTTGATATTTGTCTGGGTCTGTTATAATAAGCCGCCTTGTAATTATTCTGCTTTGGCAAATTAAACAATTCGCCAATGACTGCGTTTTCTATATCAAGAGCCATTTCAACAGGTTCACACGGGTTTTTCGGATAATGTGTCAAAACTATAACAGACAGTTTTTCTTTGAGATACGCCCGTATAACGCATTGCCAGTCGGTCATGTCGCCGTACTGCCAAATAATATTGCGGTCGCTGTCGTCGTAAAAAAAGCCGAAACCATATGGACACAATTCTCCGTTGTTGAATATAAACGGCGAAAAAAACATATCGAATAATCCGTCCGGCGCACCCGGAAGATTTCTGTCTATCAGACAATTATGCCATTTTACCAAGTCTTCCGCCGTGGAAGTCAATCCGCCGCCCCCCATAACGTCGTAGCCCTGCGTATTTGACATTTCCAAAGGATCAAATATTCTTTGTTTTGCAAACTGCGTATTGCTTCCCGTCAGCCTTTCGACGATATGCCCAAGTAAAATATAACAAGCCTCGCTGTAACTCCAAAAATTCCCCGCATCGTTAGCCGGTTGTTCCTGTCTGAAAAACATTTCCATTTCGTCAAGCGGCGAATTACTCATTAAATATTTCATCAGATACACATTTCTTACGCCTGAAGTCATGGATATACAATGCCTGACAGTAATTTTGTCCGCGTATTCTTTCATTTCCGGCAGATACACTCGAACGGAATCATCTAAATTCAAACGTTTTTCGCAGGCGAGTATAGCAATACAGCACGCGACAAATTGCTTTGCGACAGAACCGACGTCAAATGGGGTATTCGCATTGACAGAATACCAAACACCGTCAATTTCAACATTCCCCGAATAATGTTTCAAAAGAGATTTTCCTTCCAATTCTACGGATACGGCATAACCCCACTCGTAATCCGGGTTTATGTGTTTCGATACGATTTTTTCGATTTTTTCTTCTATTTTTTTCATAAAAAGGATTGGATATAAACTTTTTATATAATATACTTGCTCAATTTCAAAATTCTGCTCTTTGTCGTAAACCTCAAAACCGGCAAAAAAAGTTTCTTCGTCCTCGAGATAGTCGAAATTAAGATGAGCCAGTCCCAAAGAATACCCAAACGATAAAGCGGATTTTATCATATCGCTGTAATTTGCGCTGTTTGACCAGATCATCAAATAACCGCCGTGAGTGACGTCAATTTGTATGTATGTGCCGTCAGGCAATAAAATTGCGGGGGCGAATCTGTCGTCGGTCGAGGGTTTTTCGTTATAAACCTCCCACATGTGCCTTGAACATAATTGACCTTTCCCAAAAATATACTTTTTTTCTTTTATTGCCGAAAACGGAACTTTATCAATAGCCATGTATTCAAATATATAGTCCTTATATGGCTCTGTCCGCATTTTCAAACTATGACTTTTGCGTTCGTCTTTAAATCCGCACTTGCGATAAAATATATCTGCATTTTCGTCCATGTCAGGTATGGTGATGATCAATTGGCAATTATTTTTCTTCGCGTATTCTATTCCGTCGGCAATCATGACTCGCCCTATGCCTTTTCTTTGGTAATCCTTGTCTATTTGCAGCATGCCGAGATACACGAATTTCCTGTCAGGTTCGTCCGAGACAATCCATTCTCCGTGTCCGACGATTTTGCCGTCAAATTCCGCGGCCTGAATATAAAATCCGCGTTCGAGGCGTTTTGCGACCCACGCAGTACATTCCTCGATTTCGTTCCACGGGTCTTCGCAGTCACGGTGTATATTGGCTATGCCTTTCAAGTCCGATTCCGATGTTGTCATTTCTCTGATTTTTATTTTATCCATTCTGAATCCTCCAGTTTATATATTTTTCCAAAACATCAACAGCGAAAGACTTTTTCGCCTTTCGCCTGAAATACGGATTTACTCCGTGTCAAACAAAAAGGCCACGGACAAAACGCCCGCAGCCTGTACTCAATCTGTTTTTATCCGTTCGGATTCGGCAACACCCCAAGAAGCATAGTCAAAACTACGCATATTGAGCCATATCACCGACGAACCTCGGAAAGTTTCCCTTCCTGATTAAGCTCCGCACAACGTCCCGCCGTTATCCATTTGAACGGAGCAAAGCATTTTATCAGACTTCAAAACGCCTGAAACAAACATATCAAGCCCTCCTGTGAAAATCATTATACCATACGAAAAACAAAAAGTCAAGTGTGATTTGATTTTTCGTTTGCGTTTGTAAATCGTTATTGAATTATTCACAGTTTTGTGGTATGATACATACAATTCATTTTAAGCGGAAG
>WQXD01000233.1 GCA_009785015.1 Oscillospiraceae bacterium
CGAATTCTGTAAATTCCTAGACAAACTCAAAGAACGGCAGAGGAAAGCCAAATCCTTTTTGGTGCTGTTTTTCCCGTTTTTGGTGATCATGCTTGTGCGCTGGCATGTACACCTGCGCAGATTATAACCCGGTATATTAAAATTATTTCAAACATAAGGGAGGAAAAATTTCACATGAACGAAAACAACAAATCCGATCTGGCAAATTCAAGGGCGCTGTTTGTGCTCAGAATAGTTACGATGAGCTTTGCCATACTCGCCTGCGTGGTCGTCGCCACCGCCATGCTCACGAGGTGGATATTGGATCTGAACATGAAAGTAAAGGAATCCAACACCAAAATGGCCAAAGCAGCCGCGAGAATCGACAAATTCAGAAAAAGCAGGATAAAACATATCCTCAGCCAGAGAAAACAACAGCTCAAGGAAGAAAAAGCGGATAAGAAAAAACAGCTTTACGAGAGAAGCAAAAAGCTCGCCGGCATTGAGAACGACGGGGAAACGGCGGAAGATTTGGACGAATTGGAAGAATTGGACGCTCTCGGCAATTTGTCCGACGAAGACTTCGAAAATCAAGTGTAAGTAAAAAAAGGGAGCCACAGATGCCTTACGACGCGGGAGTAGCCGCCGCGGTGTGTTTTGAATTAAACGGAACCGTCGCGGGCGGCAGGATAGAGAAGATAATTCAGCCTTCAAAAGAACAGATAATATTGCAGATATATTCAAAAAGCGAAAAATATAACCTGTGCCTCGACGCGGATGCGAGCAGCCCGAAAGTGTATATGACAAACCAGACGGCGGAAAATCCGCCGTCTGCTTCCGCGTTTTTTAATATCCTGAGAAAGTATCTGATAAATGGAAAAATCAATTCGGTTTCGCTTGCCGGTTTCGACCGGATTTTCGAATTTAAAATAGACGCATCCGATGAAATGGGCTTTTCGAGGCCGCTTTATCTCTATGTGGAATGTATAAGAAAACAGGGGAATATAATACTCTGCACTCAGGATAAAAAGATCATCGGCGCGATAAAACCGGTGGATTTTTCGATGTCGGAAATCAGGCAGATATTGACCGGCTTGATTTATGAAACCCCGTCGCCGGGCGGCAAGCTGAATCCGCTGGAGATCACTCCGGATAATTTTTCAAAAATATTAAAAGAAGCGGAGCGCGAATCTTTTGATTTGCCGGTCTGCGATTTGCTGACGGCTAAATTTCAGGGGTTTTCGCCGCTTGTGGCCCGTGAACTCGCTTTCGCCGCTTCAAAAAACGCTTTGATTTCCGTTGGGGAAACCGACACGGGCGCCCTGCGTTTTTATTTCGGCGAACTGATGGAAAAAATAAAAAACGGGGATTTTACCCCTTGCATGCTCTCCGACGAAAAAGGCGCCCTTATCGATTTTTCATATACGGGTATAAGGCAGTACGGCAGCCGGGCGGTTCTCAAAACATTTGACTCGATGTCGGCGCTTGTGGATTTCTATTTCTATAAAAAAGATTACGACAACCGCATACGCCAAAAATCGCAGGATATTTTAAAGGTTCTTTCAAACGCTTCCTCGAGATTGAACAAAAAGGTAAAACTTTTGGAAAAAGAGCTGCAGGAATGCCAAAACAAAGAACAATTCAGGATATACGGGGATTTGATAACGGCGAATATCTACCGGCTCCAAAAGAGCTCCCAATATGCCGTTGAGGATTTCTACGACGGAAACGCGCCTGTCGAAATCCCGGCCGACAAAAACCTGACCCCCGCGCAAAACGCGCAAAAATTTTACAAAAAATACAACAAGCTGAAAACGGCCGAATACCATTTGGCAAGCCAGCTGGAAATAGCGAAAAACGACATAATCTATATCGATTCCGTTTTCGAGTCTTTGACCCGCGCCTTATCCGAAAGGGAACTCGCGGAGATACGCGGAGAGCTCACTGAGAGCGGTTTTATGAAAACCGCGAAAGCGGGCAAAACGGAAAAAAGCGCCCAAAAACCGAAAAAGCCGCAAAAAACGCTGCCCGTATCCAAGCCTGCCGAATACAAATCGAAAAACGGGTTTAAAATTCTGTGCGGCAGAAACAACAGGCAAAACGACGAGCTCACTTTTAAGCTCGCCGGCAAGAACGATCTGTGGTTCCACGCGCAAAAAATCCCCGGTTCGCACGTGATACTGATGTGTGAAAATTCGGAAAAAGACCCTCCGAAAGCCGATATCGAGTATGCAGCCGGCCTGGCGGCGGCTTATTCAAAGGCCAAAAATATGCCGCTTGTGCCGGTGGATTACACGCGCGCCAGATACGTCAAAAAACCAAACGGGGCAAAACCGGGATTTGTGACATATGCGAACTTCAAAACAGCCGCCGTCAAACCGGAACCGCCGATCAGTTGAGAACGGCGTTTTCCACGATGAAATCGAGTATTTTCTGATAGAGGGCAAATTGTTTCAAATAGGGCAGGCCGTATTCGGTTTCATACTGCGAATAATCATCCGTTCCCATATATGCGAGAAAATAATCTTTAAGATCCTCGTCGCTGACCCCAAACCCGTAATCTTCCGCTATAGCCTGGAGTACAAGGCCGTATTTCGCCTCGGCAAGATTGCTCTCGTAATTGATGTAGGTGAGTTCCTCAACGCCTGAAATCCCCATAACCGAATTGACGAATTCTTCGAATTCCATCCCGTAATATTCGGCGTACCCCCGGTAATAGTCTATCATGGCTTCGTTTTGGTATTCCACCAATTCGGGGGGCACGGATTTGACTTCCGCTTTGCTGCTGATATAGTTTTTGACGTACTGCGACACGGCGTTTTTTTGAAGTTTCGAGCGCACTTGTTCGGTGAGCTCGCCTACGGTTTTCCAGCCGTGCTCCGCAGACAGTTTTTCATTGACAAAATCATCGGTCAATTCGGGATACTCATATTCGGCGATATAATTTATGGTCGTGACAAAAACCGCGTCTTTGCCGTTCAACTCTTCTTTTCCGTAATTTTCGGGGAAGGTGACTTCGACGTTTATCGTTTCGCCCGGCATATGCCCGATGATCTGAAACAGGAAATCGTCGATATAATCCGTGCTTCCGGCGGTGACGTCCGTTCCCGCGCCGCCGGTTGACCCTCCGGCAAATTCGACTCCGTCCACGCTGCCCACATAATCTATATTGACCTTGTCGCCGGCTTCGACTGCGCGGTCCGTGACATGGGCGGAGACCGAATAATCGGAGAGCAAAGCGTCGATTTCGCTTTGGAGCGCGGCGTCTGAGATCTGATGCGTGTCATTTGGGATCGAAATCGCCTTGTAGTCGAACAGCTCGACGTAATCAAGCGCCGTCACCCCTTCCCAAAAGCCGTTTTCGTCGATCACCGCCGCGGATAAAACTTCCGCGCCGCCGGCCGTTCCCCCGCCCTCGCCCGCTTTTTCTTCGGGTTTTGCGCCGCAGCTGCAGAAAACGGCGACAACCGTCGCGAATATGGCGAACATATATAAAAATTTTCCGCTTTTTTTCATGAAATCAAAAAACCTCTCTATAAATTTCAAAGCCCGCTACGCTGTATTATACCACCGTCCGCGAAAAAAATCAAGCAAAAATTTTGTGAATTATATTAAACAATTAAACAAAAAGGAGTTGATCTTTAATGGCTGCACAGGAATTTAAATGTCTGCACTGCGGGGCGGGGATCACTTTCGATTCGGCTCTCCAAAAAATGAAATGTCCTTACTGCGATTCGGAGTTTGACCTGGAGGCCATGAAGGGCTTCGACGACGATTTGAAAAACGAGCAGCCGGACAGCATAAAATGGGAGATGAGCCCCAAAAATCAGTGGCGCGACGGAGAAGAAGATTCCCTGCGTTTTTACGATTGCAACCACTGCGGCGGCGAAATTGTGGGCGAAGCCACACTGGCGTCGGCGAGCTGCCCGTACTGCGGATATCCCGTGGTTATGAAAGGGCAGTTTGCCGGGGAGCTGCGCCCGGACTATGTGATCCCGTTCAAATTGGACAAAGAAGCGGCAAAAGAAGGGCTTTGCAAACACCTCAAACGGAAGCCTTTTCTTCCGAAAATTTTCAAGGACCAGAACCATATCGATGAAATAAAAAGCGTATATGTCCCATTTTGGCTCTTTGACGCCGACGCGGCGGGGAACGCCCGCTACAAGGCCACGAAAATACGCTCATGGAGTACAAGCAAATACAATTATACCGAAACGAGCCATTACTCGATTTTCCGCGCCGGCAAGGCCGGATTTGACAACATTCCCGTCGACGGTTCGTCCAAAATGGCGGACGATCTGATGGAATCCATCGAGCCGTATAATTTTTCCGAAGCGGTGGATTTCCAAACCGCTTATCTCTCCGGGTTTTTCGCCGACAGGTACGACGTGAGCGCGGCGCAGAGCGTGACCCGGGCGAATGAACGCATAAAACGAAGCGTGGAAGAAGTGCTGGCTTCTTCGATAAAAGGTTATACGAGCGTGAAAACGGAACAAAGCAGCGTAAACGTCGAAAACGGAAAAGAAAAATACGCGCTCTACCCGGTATGGCTTTTGAACACCACGTGGCGAAACAAACAATATACATTCGCCATGAACGGCCAGACGGGGAAATTTGTCGGGGATCTGCCGGTGGATAAAGCCGCCCTTTGGAAATGGCGCGGGATACTTTGGCTTGTCTGCGCGCTTTTCGCCTATGCGGCGCTGGAAATCCTCGCATGGTTGAATCGGATTTGAAAAAGAGGGGGATAAAAAAAGTGAAAAAACAAATTTACGCGGTGATCGCGCTTATCTGTTTTGTGTTATTGACAAATGCCGCCGCAGCCCAAAGCATTCCGGACGAACGCCAAAAACCCCGCTTGGTCGACGAAGCCGGAGTGCTCGAAAACTTTCAGGCGGATGTCCTGCTCGAAAAATTGGATGAAATCAGCAAGCGGCAGAGATGCGACGTGGCCGTGGTTGCGGTAAATTCGCTGGAAGGAAAAAGCAGCGAGGCGTACGCGGACGACTTTTACGATTACAACGGTTACGGAATGGGGCCCGGTTATGACGGTATTTTGTTTCTCGTCTGCACAAAAGACCGCGACTGGGCGATTACTACTTACGGTTTTGCCATACCCGCTTTTACCGACGCCGGGCAGGCGTATATGGCAAAACAATTCAGGCCCGATTTGAGCGGCGGGAATTATTTCGGGGCTTTTGAGCGCTTTGCGGAACTCTGCGATGAATTTTTGACACAGGCGAGAAACGGCGCTCCTTATGACATCGGCCATTTGCCGGACTCCGTTGCCCCTTTCAGCCTGCAGTCATTTTTAAACCTGTTGCCGCTCACTTTGATCATCGGTATCGCGGCCTCGTTTATAATCACTTCGGCGCTGAAGTCAAAGCTGAAATCCGTGCGTTCGCAAGCGGCGGCGCAAAACTATCTGCGCGAAGGGAGTTTGAAAATAACGCAGAGCAAAGATGTGTTTTTATACAAAACGGTGAGCAAAAAAGCGAGGGCGTCGAGTTCGGGCGGCTCCAGCACCCACCGGTCGTCGTCGGGGCGGCGCCACGGCGGCTCCAGGGGAAAATTTTGAGATTTATTTATCACAGTCTACTCAGCTGTGGCGGGCGTCTAATTTACGTTCTTTTTGGCGGTATCGATATATTCTTTTATTTCCTTATACAACTCATACGGCTTTTCTACGTGATTAAACCTATATCCGCCGCTGCCGTTTCCGTAATTTACGATCGGGCTTGCCTTACTTCCGAATTTCAGGCTGCCCGTATTCTTGTTCACAATCTTGTCAAAAAAGCTCACATACACATTTACAGCATCTATCGCCTTCAAATCAAGCCCTTTGTAGTCTATACCAAATACCCCGGTGCGAATTATAATCCTCTTGTTTGTGTAAACGTAATAACGGTTCTTGTTATACACCAAGAAGAACGGAATCGAAACTATCAAAGGCAAAACAATACTTCCTACCGTTGCGATTACGCCGATCCACCAATATTCGGCGGGCAGGACTGCGGGTATAAACAACACCCAAATCCCGCAGGCATATGTAA
>WQXD01000234.1 GCA_009785015.1 Oscillospiraceae bacterium
CCTGTTTCTCCGTTGTCCCCGTGAGCACCGCGGCAAAATCAACTCCGGCGCCAAAGGCTGTATTGGCGTCGATTTGATTGTCCCCGATGTATAAAACCGACTGTTTGTCAACTCCAAAAAATTTTATCGCTTTCAAAAGTCCCTCCGGCGACGGCTTTGCAACGGCGACGTCTTCAAAACCCACGATAAAGTCGATCAATTCGGTTATTTTGTATTTTTTGAGGACTTCGTCTATCCTGTAATGAAACTTGTTTGTGAGAATGGCCGTGTTGCAGCCGTTTTGTTTCAAAGCGGACAGCACAGATACCGTATCGGGCAAAAGAACGGTACAATCAGCCATAACCCGGTCAGCCATGTGCTTGAAATGCGCGGTGAAAATTTCAATCGTATATTCGTCGGATACTTTTGTCAATTCAAACAGGGCGTCTTTCAATGCCATTCCGACGGTTTTTTTTATCGTATCGACGCTTTCGGATTTCAAGCCCGCGCAGTTGAGCCCGTAATTTATACTCTCGACGATTCCCGCCGTAGCGTCGGCCAGCGTATAATCGAAATCGAAAATATATGTCTTGTATTTCACAAAATTCCAAATCCTTTCTTTCATTGGATATTGTACCACAGGAATATAAAAAAGTCAATAAAAAATTTTTTCGGAAAAATCATTGTTTTTTTTAATTTTCCGTGGTATAATAAATATGGAATTCATATAATGCGCGGGAGGGTATAAGCATGGGCAATTTGGCAGAAGAAAAAAAATATACCTATGGGGATTATATAAAGTGGGACAACGAAATTCGCTATGAACTCATCGACGGCGCCGCCTATGCAATGGCCGGCGTTTCAACGGCGCATCAGAGAATCAGCAGAAAAATATTGACGCAATTCGATATTTTTTTGAGAGGCAAAACTTGCGAGATTTTCAGCGCTCCTTTTGACGTGAGATTGAATTCCGATACTTTCGACGATATAGTCGTTCAACCGGATTTATTGGTAATCTGCGATAAATCAAAGCTTGACAGCAAAAGCGTTTCAGGCGCGCCGGATATGGTGATAGAAATATTATCCAATTCCAATACGCGGCATGACACAATTGTAAAATTCAGACTGTATCAAAAAGCAGGAGTGCGTGAATATTGGATAATTGACCCCGGTACCAAAAGCGTACAAGTTTACATATTAAAAAACAAAAAATATGGCATAGGCAGTATTTACAGAGAAGACGATGTTGTTCCCGTCCATATTTTAGACGGGTTTCAAATAAATTTAGCTGATGTTTTCTATGACATTGTCGAATCGGACGCGGATGAAAGCGAAACTCTGATAAAACAAAAAATAAGCGAAGTGTTCAAAGAAGCCGGCGCAAGCGATGAACAGATAAAAAAAGCCATTGATTTGTGGTCAAGAAAATAATTCAACAAAGAAAGAATGAGGCGCAAGCGATGAAAAAAACGATTATTATATTTATACTGCTGACTGTATCCGCCATAATATTCTCCGGCTGCGGAAGCGCCGAAAACGGCGGAGGTTCCGGTAACACTTCGGAAAACGCGGCCGATACCACCGATTTGCCTGTTTGGGAAACCGAAACCCCGGCAAGCGAAGAACGCATACCGGCGGGGCTGCCCGATGCCGACTACGGAGGATATGAATTCAAAATACTGAGCAGGGGCCCCAATTACAATGTGCATTGGTTCGCCAGGGATATCTACGCCGAAAGCGAAACCGGAGAGCCCATAAACGACGCAGTTTACTCAAGGAACAGAGCCGTGGAGGAGAGCTATAACATAAAAATAGCAAATTTTCCCGAAGACGGCGATCCGGCGGCGAGGGCTCTGAAATCGGTAAAGGCGGGGTCCGACGATTTTGACATAGTGTCGCACGGAATGGCGCAAATGGCGTCGCTGATGGTCGGCGGGGCGCTTTTTGATCTGCATACGTTTCCCCATATCGACTTGTCAAAACCCTGGTGGGATCAAAAAGCGAGCGAGCAGCTCACTTTAAAGGGCAAACTCTACGCGACGGTGGGCGACTATATCATTTTGGACAAAGACGCGACGGTAGCCGTGCTGTTTTCCAAAAAATTGGTCAACGATTATGAGCTCGACGATCCGTATCAGGCGGTCAGGGACGGCACCTGGACGATGGACAAAATGTTTGGCATGATGAAAGCTGTGGCAAAGGACTTAAACGGCGACGGCATGATGGACGAAAGCGACCAGTGGGGGCTTGTCAGCCAGTACGGAAACGGAATGCCGTTTTTTAACGGGGCGGGCGAATACATAGCGAAAATAAACAGCTCCGGGCTCCCCGAAATCGCGTTTTACAGCCAGCGCGCTTTTGAGATATGCGACAAAATCATCGACTTGCAGGCCAATAAAAACATAACGATACACGCGGAAGACTATATTTCCAAATATCCGAACGATACCGTTTGGGACGAAATGCAGCTTGTGGTATTCAATACAAACAGGGGCCTTTTCTATTGCGCCGGGCTGAACCGGGTGACGCTTTTGAGGAGTATGGAAATCGATTTCGGAATTCTGCCTCTGCCGAAATTCGACGAAGAGCAGAGCAGTTATTACGCGCTCCTCGAATCGTGGTGCACGAGCAGCGTTTCCATTCCCGTGACGGTCGCAGATACCGCGCGAACGGGCGTGATAACCGAGGCTTTGGCGGCGGAGAGCAGATATACCGTTTTGCCCGCGTACTACGATATCACACTGAAAAGCAAATTGGTCAGAGACGACGAGTCGCAGGAGATACTCGACCTCATTTTCGCGAACAGGCTCTATGACATAGGCCAGCTGTTCGGCTGGGGAAACGCGAACTCGTTTTTCCACGCCCTCTATTCGGGAAACAACACCCTTGCTTCATTTTGGGAGAAAAACGAGGCGAAAATAGAAAAAGAAATGCAAAAAACTTTGGATGCGCTGGACAAATTGGATTAAACAAATTAATTTGGAAGGAAATTTTTATGCCGTATAAAATACCGGTTATAACGTCAAATTATGTAAATGTCTACAAGCCGAAAAAAGACGTCTATCTGGGCGAGGACACAAAATCATTTAAAAAAGGCGTCTGTTATGACCATTGGATACCAAACGATTTCAGCGTGATAAAAGCCGGCGGCGAATGGCACATGATCGGAATTACCCATCCGAAACCCGGCGGTTTTACCGACGCGTTTGTATACGACCCCCACACCATTCACGAAGCCGAATGGCAGCTTTTTCACGCCGCGGCGCAGTCGGAGAATTTAGAGGGCGCGTTAAAAGAAGACATATTTGCCGAAAAGCCGAAACTTCTCTACCCCGCGGAGCGAAATGAACAAATAAACGAAATATGGGCGCCCCATATATGCCTTTTTGAAAAAAAATATCACATGATATACAGCCCCGGTTCCATGCGGCTCGCCACAAGCGAAGATTTGTACAGCTGGAAGCTCGAAGGCGCCCTTTTTTCCGGCAGCGGCTCGATGCGCGACCCCAATATCCTCTTTGACGCGGATCGGATAATCATGTCATATGTCGAGCAAAACCGGCTGGAATACCGCATATCCCCAAATATGCGCAACTGGTCCGAAAAAAAGCTCCTGTATGAATGCCAATACAGAAACGCCGCGTTTGAGTCGCCGTTTTTGATCAAATACGAAGGCGTATATTATCTTTTTTGCTGTATCTACGACGGTTTCAACAGCGCGTATGACAACCGCACTTTTGTTTTCGCCGCCGAAACCCTCGAAGACTTCGAAGGGCGCACGCCCCTGTGCGTTTTGGACGCGCACGCGCCCGAAATTATCGAAGACAACGGAAAATATTATATCGCTTCGGCGTATTATCCGAATAACGGGATAAATATCGCGGAACTCGCCTTCAGATAAAGTTTATTCATAAATCGTTTACAGATAATTTCCCTTTTTCGCGGAAATTTTATTGACTTTTTTTTCGGTACGTGATATACTTAAAGTTCATGTATTGTTGTCTCCTGAAAAATTCAATAAACGATTAAAATTCGAGAGGTGGTTTTATGGTACAGGGCGCGACCGATTTTAACCTGACTAAAGAAAAGGAAATCGAATATTTAAAAAACATTTTGGAGGAGTTAAAAAAAGAAAGCGAAAACATCAAGCAGCTCACCGAGCAGGAAAAAGAATTCATAACGGCAACTCAAAAGTATATGCACGAAAAGGTGTACGAAATGGATCCCCAGGAAATCAGGTCCAACCGGCAAATTTTGGAAAACATGGTAGATTCGGCGTATAATATGCTGGCGAAAAGTAAAAGAATAGAAAAAATGATTAATTCTCCCTATTTCGGAAGAATTTCTTTTTTGTTCGACGACAAAAAGTCCGCCGAAGGCATAAAAAGGGGCTCGCCCGTAGACGGCAGCGGAAATTTTCAGATATATATCGGCGTGCACTCTTTTATAAAGGAATTGAAAAACCTCATATATGACTGGCGCTCCCCAATTGCGAGCATGTTCTACGACTACGAAACGGGCCGCGCGCAGTACATAGCCCCCAGAGGCACGATGACCGGGGAAATAAACCTGAAGCGGCAATACAAAATACAAAACGGCAAAATGGAGTATATGTTTGAAAGCGATATAAAAATCGACGACGAAATACTTCAGGAGCAGCTGAGTAAATCCACAAGCGAAAAAATGAAAAATATCGTGGCCACGATACAAAAAGAACAAAACGCGATAATACGCGACGAAAAATCCGACGTTCTGATCATACAGGGAGTGGCCGGCTCGGGCAAGACCTCAATCGCCCTGCACAGGGTCGCCTATCTTTTGTATCTGCTCAAGGACAAAATTTATTCCGAAAACATGATGATCATTTCGCCAAACAAAGTGTTTTCGGATTATATCTCAAACGTGCTTCCGGAACTCGGCGAGGAACAAATACTGCAAATGACTTTTGACGACATAGCGGAGCATGAATTGGACGAATACTGCGAATATCAGAATTTCCACGGCCAGATTTCGGAACTTCTCGAAAACCGCGACCCGGCTTTGGCCGAGCGCATAAAATTCAAATCCACAAATTCATTTCTGGATAAAATGAACGAGTATATAGACTACATAGAGCTCACGAATTTCATTCCGGAAACTTTCAGCTATATACAGGACGAAAACGGGAGCTACGAGATGGGCAGGATTTTTGAAATTTCGGAGTATTACCTGCGCGGCAGGTTCATCGCCTACAAGAGATTTCCCGCTCTGAAACGATTGGATATGATCGTCGAGGAAATAATAGACAAACTGATGGATTTCTATAATATAAAGCAGACAAAGATAAGAAAAATACAGCTGCACAACAAGATATATTCGATGTTCCGGGATTCAAAGGATATCATGGGTCTGTATATAAACATGTATAAATATATCAAAGCGGAAAACATGTATATACCAAAAAAAGTGAAAATCAACAGGACGATAAAGACATTGAAAGGCGAAAAGGTGCAGAAAGTCGAGAGATATTTGATTTCCTACGACGATATCGCCCCCCTGCTCTATTTAAAGAGCATGATATTCGGGGTCGACAGCTTTTTATATGTCAAGCATCTTTTAGTCGACGAGATGCAGGATTATTCCCCCGTGCACTACGCCTTTTTCAATAAACTGTTCGTGTGCAAGAAAACGATTCTGGGGGATATAAACCAGCTTGTCAACCCGTTTTGCATAGGTTCTTCGCAGGAAAAAATCTCGGCCATATATGAAAAGGCGCCCAAGACAAAAGTCACGAACATGACGCTGCAAAAAAGCTACAGGTCGACGTTTGAGATCGCCGAATTCGCCAAAAAGATAATTCAAAACGACAAACTGCAGATAATCGAGCGCCACGGGGAAAAGCCGGAGCTGATAAAATGCGCGGATTTTGAAGACGAAGCGGAAAAAATATATATTCTGACAAAAGAAAATTCAAAAAAAGGGTTCAAATCCACCGGCATAATATGTAAAACCGACAAACAGGCGGAAGCCTTATACAACA
>WQXD01000235.1 GCA_009785015.1 Oscillospiraceae bacterium
CTGTCATTGCGAGGCGACTTGTCGCCGTGGCAATCCAGAAAAAACCGATATTCCGACGTACTGGATTGCTTCGCTGCGCTCGCAATGACGGCAATATAGAGGTTATGCATGAAGTCTATTGAACAACAACTTGTAAAAAACGAAAGGGAAAAAATCATGAGCTATCACGCGGACGGCTATATGGAGCGTTTATACGCCCAAAACAAAAGCGAATTTGATATCGGCGCAATAGAGGGGCAGTGTGATTTTGAAAAATTCTCGCAAAACATGGGCAAAGCGTATATCTCCTGCCTCGGGGAAATGCCGAAAGGGCTACCCTTGGATGTGAAAATTTTATCGGAGACGGCATGCGACGGCTACACAAGGCAGAAAATCGAATACACGGCGGACGACGGCTTCAGGGCCCCGGCGTATATATTGGTTCCAAACGGACCAAGCGCGCCCCGCCCCGCCGTCATAGCCCTGGCGGGCCACGGCTACGGAGTGGCGGATATCGTCGGGCTGACTGAAAACGGAGAAGAAAAGCCGGAGGGAAAAGACCCCGGCTATCAGAAAAATTTCGCGGTTGAACTCGTAAAAAGGGGTTTTGTGGTGGCGGCCCCGGAGCTGTTCGGGTTCGGAGAGCTGATGCTGGAGCCAAAAGAGGGGCAGCCGGCCGAAGGCAGCTCGTGCTACATGCTCACCACGCAGCTGTTCATGTACGGCAAAACGATGGCGGGAATCCGCGTGTGGCAGGCCCAGCGCATGTTCAAGTATCTGGCAAGCCTGAAGGACGCGGACCCGCGCCGCATAGGCTCCATGGGGATTTCCGGCGGCGGATTGGTCTCGTCGTTTTTCGCCGCCTACAACCAAAGCGTGAAAGCGTGCGTGGTCAGCGGGTATTTCTGCACATTCAAGCACAGCATAATGGGCATTCACCACTGCATCGACAATTTTGTGCCCGGCTTTTTGAAATACGGCGAAATGGCGGAGCTGTTCGCGCTCATCGCCCCGCGCCCGCTGCTTATGGAATCGGGTACAAAAGACACAATATTCCCAATAGAAGCCGTAAAATCCTCATACGCGCGCTTAGAGGCCCTGTATGGCCGCTTGGGCGCGAGGGACAATATAGACATAGACGTCTTTGAAGGCGAGCATCAGATTTCGGGCGCGAAGGCGTATGATTTTCTGGCGGAGCGGCTGTAAGAGATCTAAAAGTATCTCCCGTTTGCCGCCCAGGTGTCAAATTCCGTGAAATTCATGTACACGCAGTCGTCCGGGCCGAGCTCCAGAATTTCTTTGAGCGCCCCATAGATTTTTTCGGAAAAATCCTTCTTGTTTTCCTCGGGCGACTGTTTGTAGCACTGCACGCTCACAAAAACCCCGCCGTTCGGCTTGCCGCGCATGAACATGTCGGCCCCGCCGTTCAGGCAGACCAAAGTGTTGTCCAAATTTTTGCCCGGCAGCGCCGGCATGATTTCCCCGATCTTCGAATAAAGGCGGGTTTTGGTCGCGTCGTCCAATTTCTTCGCTGTGGTGATATTTACGTACGGCATAAATGTTTTTCTCCTTTTTAAACTTTTGAAAAATTTGTATTTTACCGGTTGTTTTCGGTTTCCCTGTATTTTTTCATGAGCTCCGCGAATATCTCCCCGTTTGTGGGAGGGGTGTAGGTTATCGCGTTCGCGCCCGCCTCGATGGTGGCCCTTATGGTCTCCACGGTGGGCCCGCCTGTGGCGATTATGGGGACTTGCGGAAATTCCGAGCGGATTTTTCTGACGATTTCGGGCGTGGCGGCCGCCCCGGAGACGTTTAGTATGCCCGCCCCCGCCTCCAGCCTGCTTTTGACATCGGTGCCCATGCTCACCACAGTCAAAACGATCGGTATGTCTATGACCCGGCTTATCTCCTCTATGACTTCATTTTTGGTCGGCGAATTGAGCACGACCCCGATCGCCCCCTGATATTCCGCGTCCTTGGCCAGATTCACCACGCGCGGGCCCTGCGTCGTGCCGCCGCCCACCCCGCAAAACACCGGGACGTCCCCCGCGAACATTATCGCGCGGGTTATCACGGGCGAAGGGGTGAAGGGATAGACCGCAATCACGGCGTCGCCGTTCATATTCCTGATTATCGCGATATCGGTGGTGAAAACGAGCGATTGTATGAGTTTTTCGTTTATCTTTATGCCCGTGGTCAGCTCGCGTATTATCTCGGGCACGTGCACTATATGCTTTTTGAGCTGCCCCCGGATGCTGGGGATGTGCTGATCTTTGACGCTTTTTTCCGTATAAGCCAAATTTTTCGCCTCCCGTAATTTGGTTTTTTTTATATATTGTACCACAGTCCGGCCGATATTGCAAGTTATTTTTTTATATTTGATAAATTTTAAAAGAATTGGAGTAAAAAAAACATGATCGAAACGAGAAAACAAAGATGGATCGATTTATACGAAAAAAAAGAAAGGCGCGGAGCGGTAATTTTAATCGGGCAAAATTACGGCCCGAGGCCGCTCCCCTACCCCGAAAACAAAAGCAAACGCGCGGAGTACAGCCTGAATGTGTACAACAGGCAGATGGAGTCGCTTGAATACACGGACGACGATCTGATCCCGTTTGTGAGCCCCTACACGGGAACCGAGGTGTTTGCCGCGGCGTTCGGCTGCGGAGTCTCATACCCGGCAAACGACATGCCCTTCGCGCTGCCCTGCGTGCACAGCTCAAAAGAAGCGGCGAAGCTCAAAGTCCCAAATCCTTCTGATTCCCCTCCGGTCGCCCTCATATTCGAAATCGCCGAAAAGCTCAGAGCCGCCGCCCCCGAAGCCATGATGCAGCTGCCGGATATCCAGAGCCCGCTCGATATCGCCGCGCTGATATGGAACAAGGAGGATTTTTTCGCGGCGATGTACGAAGACCCGGAGGCGGTTTTGGATTTGGTCGCCATGACCGAACAATTTTTATGCGACTTCTTGGATTTATGGTATGCGCGCTACGGCGTTGAATTCATCGCGCACCACCCCGACTACTATATGCCCCGCGGCGTCACTTTTTCGGAGGACGAAGTGGGCGCCATAAGCCCGGAGATGTTTTATAGGTTTTCGCTGGGCAGCTTGAACCGTCTGGCCGACAGGTACGGCTTTTCGGGCATGCACTGCTGCGCGGATTCGCTGCACCAGTGGGAAAACTTCAAAGCGATAAAAAACCTGAGGCTCATAAACCTGAACCTGACCCATACGCCCGAAAATTTCAA
Source organism: Oscillospiraceae bacterium (assembly GCA_009785015.1). The sequence continues at coordinate 3,229 of WQXD01000235.1, forward strand.
TCAGGCTTACGAATATTTTGAAAATGTGTGCCCCCAGATGCACAGCGCGCGCATATCCGACGAGCTCTGGGAGCGCGATGGGAGCAATATGCGCGTGGTGATTTCCGACTGGGCAAACGACAAGCATGAAGCCCGGGAAAAAAGCAAAAGGCTGCGCGAGAAATACTGCGGCCTATAGGGATCGCAGCATGTCGCCCGGGGATATTTCCCGCCTTTGCCAGATATCATTGGCCCTTTTTATGTCCTCGTCGATTTTTATTTTAAATCGCATGGAGGGGCGCGCGGCAGCTTCTATCGGGCTGCCGTTTTCGTCGGACAGGTTGCCGACCAATATATCGTCGCCGAAGCGGGACGGCGAGAGGATCTGCGCCTTTTGGTTTAATTCCACCCTGTTTTTCTGCTCGAAGACCGCTTCCGCGTTTTTTTGGTCATACCCGACACAAACCCCAAGCCAGCTTTTTTGGCGCGGGCTTTGCGTCCCGTTGCAAATCGCGGCGTCGGCCGACGGGGGGCCGTAGAAAAAACCGGTGCAGAATTCTCTGCCCGCCACGGAATTTATTTCCTCTTTTAATTTTTTTTGCAGCTCATTGTCCGTTTGCCCCGTGGCATAGAAGCTGTCCAGCGCCGCTCTGTACGCGTTTGTCACGCAGGCCGCGTAATAGGCGCTTTTCATCCGGCCCTCGATTTTAAAGGCGTCAACCCCGCAGCGCGCGAGGTCGTCCATGTGCTCAATCATGCACAGATCTTTCGAGGAAAACAGATAAGTGCCCCTGTCGTCTTCGGCTATGGGCAGATACTGTCCCGGCCGCAGCTGTTCAGCCACGTGATATTTCCAGCGGCACGCCTGCGCGCAGGCGCCTTTGTTGGCGTCCCTTGAAGCCAGATAGTTTGAGAGCAGGCATCTGCCCGAATACGCCACGCACATGGAGCCGTGGACAAAACATTCGAGCTCGATTTTATCTCCCACATTGTCCTTTATTTTTCGTATATCCCCGCATCCGAGTTCCCTTGAAAGAATTACGCGCTTCGCGCCGAGTTCCGCCCAGGCGAGGCAGGCCGGATGGTTTTGGACGTTCGCCTGTGTGGATATGTGGATATCGAGCCCCGGAAGCGTTTTTTTTACGAGCGAGACCACGCCGATATCCGCGCAGATCACCGCGTCCGGGCCCTCGCCGAGCTCTTTTATTTCGCTTAAGTAATCTTTTAATTCTTCGATTTCGCCGGCATGGGGCACCGTGTTTATCGTGAGATACAGCTTTTTTTGGCGCGCGTGGGCGTAGAGGCAGGCCTGCTTTGTTTCATCGAGGGTGAAATTTTCGGCTGAGGCCCTCATGCCGAAGTTTTTTCCCGAAAAATACACCGCGTCCGCTCCGAAAAGAAAGGCGGCTTTCAGTTTTTCAAAATTTCCGGCAGGGGCCAGTATCTCGGGCTTTTCAGGCAGATTGTTCATTTTTTTTTAGTTCCCCGCCCTGGCCCGGTTTATGTTGTCGTTGTGCTCGGCGAGCGTTCTGCCGTAGTACACTTCGCCGGTGGATGTGTTCGCCACAAAGAAATAATACGGGCTGTTTTCCTCGGGCCAGAGCGCGGCGAACATCGCCTCATAGCCCGGGTTGCATATGGCGCCCGGGGGGACGCCGTTTCTTTTGTATGTGTTGTAGGGCTCGTCCGATTCGAGAAGCCCCCTCAGCTCGTCCCCGACGGGCCGCTTGAATCTGTATTTTTCTTTTTCATCGTCGTAATACCGCTCAAGGTGCATATACTGCGCCGTGGCGTCGGATTCCAATCTGGGATAAGTCCCGGGCGCCAAGAGCCTGTTGTGGAAAACCGCCGAAATTTTCGGGAAATCGTCCTTTTGCGCCGCTTCCCACTGGACAATCGAGGCCAGAACGATTATGTCGTCGATGGTTATGCCGCGCCCCGTCAGCTTTGTGTATGACTCGTCCAAGATGTCGATCGTGTTATAGAAGTCCTCGGTAAATTTGGAATTGAAGTTGTTTAAAAACCTGATTATTATATTCAATTCGCTCTCGTCCGTGTAAAAGTCGTATGTGTCCGGGAAAATATACCCCTCCAGCCTGTATTTCCGGTCCGGCGAAAGCTCGGTTTCGTAGAGCGGCTTTAAGAACCTGTAATTTTCGGAAAAATCGTACTCGTTTATGACTTTTTCAAATCCTTCCCGCGTGCCGATCTTGTTGTTGTCCACGAATTCGGATATTATCTCTTCGATTGAATAGCCCTCGGGTATGGTTATCCTCACGCTTTCGCGCGCGGCGGCCTTTTTCCGGAACGTCGCCAGCAAATCGTCGTAATTCGTATCCGAAGAAACGCTGTATGCCCCCGGCTCGTATTCCCATACTTTGTCTTTTTTTCGGTAACCGAGGTATAAATTGAAAATTCCGGGATATTTTATAAGCCCCTTTTCGTGCAGTATCCGCGCGATTTCGGGTATGTCGGCGTTTTCGGGGATTATCACCAAGGCCTCCACGGGCTCTTTTACAAAGGCGAAGATGTCGTTTGCCACCATGACTATGTTGTAGGCTATAATACCCGACACCACGGCCACCCCGACGATATACAGCACCACTTTCAGTATTCCGGATACGATGGAGCCGCTTTTTTGAGCTTCGGCGTTTTCTTCTTTCCGCCTGTTCTTTATTTTTTCCCTGTTTTCCGAGACTTTCAGCTCTCCGTCGTCGGCCGGCCTGAGCTTCTGCCTGCTCGATTGTATGTTTTTGCCCGTATAATGATATGTTCCGTCGGGAGC
>WQXD01000236.1 GCA_009785015.1 Oscillospiraceae bacterium
CAATTTGACACGTTTATCGAGGGTATATTCGACAAAGCACGGCTACTTGATATCATCAAAAATTTTATATGCTTTTCCGGCGATGTGAAAATACTCGGCGGATATCATCAATACTTCGCAGTACGAAAAGCGGCTGCTTCAACTCTAAAAGCCGTTGAAACCGACGGAAAAGGCGGTGTGTTCTGGCATACACAGGGTAGCGGCAAATCGCTGTCGATGGTATTTTATGCCAATTTGTTGCATGAATTGTTAAACTCGCCGACTATCGTTGTAATAACTGACCGAAATGACCTTGACGACCAACTTCATACGCAATTTGTCAAATGTTCCGATTTCTTGCGGCAGACTCCTGTGCGGGCGACTTGTCGCAAGTTAAGCGAGGACTATAAAGAACGGCGGCGTAAAAGCCTTGATTTCAAAGAAACGGAAATTGGGCTTAAAGATTATCTGCTTGGCAGAGAAGCTAATGGCATCATCTTTACGACTGCGCAAAAATTTGAAGAAAGTTCGGAGTGTCTGTCGGAACGCCGAAATATAATCGTTATGGCTGACGAAGCGCACCGCAGTCAATTTATCGACGAAAAAGTTGACGAAAGCGGACACATAAAAAAATCATTCGGGCTTATAATCCGCGAGAGTTTGCCTAATGCTACATATATCGGTTTTACGGGCACACCGATTTCAAACAAAGACCGGTCGACGGTTGAGGTTTTCGGAAATTATATAGATATATATGATATGACGCAATCGGTAGAGGATGGCGCAACTTGTCCAGTTTATTACGAGAGCCGCGTTATTAACCTGAAATTAGATGAAGATATTTTGCGATTGATTGACGCTAAATATGATTTGTTGGCGCAGAACGCCGAAGAATACGCAATCGAAAAAAGTAAAAAAGAACTTGGGCAAATGGAAAGTATTCTTGGTGCGGAACAGACTATTACTGCACTTTGCGAAGATATTATTAAACACTACGAAAATAACCGACAGTATGAACTGACAGGCAAAGCTATGATTGTGGCATATTCGCGCTCGATTGCTATGTCTGTTTATAATAAATTACTTGAAATGCACCCTCAATGGGTTGAAAAAGTCGGCGTTGTTATGACTGCGGGTAATAACGACCCGGAAGAATGGCGAAATATTATCGGTAATAAGCGCAAACGTGACGAAATGGCGACGAAATTTAAAGATAATAATGACCCGTTGAAAATCGCCATTGTTGTTGATATGTGGTTGACGGGATTTGATGTGCCGAGTCTTGCGACGATGTACGTTTATAAGCCGATGGCGGAACATAATCTCATGCAGGCAATCGCCCGTGTGAACCGTGTTTATAAAGATAAAGTGGGCGGTTTAATCGTAGATTATGTTGGTATAGCCTCCGCACTCAAACAAGCTATGAATGATTACACTAATCGTGATAAAGATAATTATGGTGATACTGATATTGCGAAAACCGCTTTGCCGAAGTTCGTTGAAAAACTGGAAGTGTGCCGTGATTTATTGCACGGATTTGATTATTCCGGTTTTATGAATGAACTCTCTACTGACTTAATACGCGCAAAATTAATCAGTGGTGGCGTAAACTTTTTATCTGCTCCCGACAAAGAAAAACAACGTGAATCTTTTGTAAAAGAAGCTCTGCTATTACGTCAGGCATTATCGCTCTGTCGTTCTCTTATAAATGCCGAACAACGTTTTGAATCTGCATACTTTGAAACGGTGCGAACACTTTTAACCCGTGTGGCAGGTAAAGGCAAAATATCATTGAAAGAAATAAACGACTGTATAAACGAACTCTTGAAAGCCAGTATTCAAAGCGAAGGGATTATCAATTTATTCACCGATATTAACACGGGTTTTTCTCTGTTCGATCCGAAGTTCCTTGAAGAAATTTCTAAAATGAAAGAACGCAACCTTGCCGTTGAAATATTAAGGAAATTGCTCTCTGAGCAGGTATCACTTTATAAACGCACCAACTTAGTAAAGTCTGAAAAATTTTCCGAGCGTCTCGCGCAATGTATGAAAGCATATATCAATGGCTTGATTACCAACGAAGAAGTCATAGCTGCGTTAATGAAAATGGCAAAGGATATGGCTGACGCGAACGCCGAAGGCAACACTCTCGGATTATCTGATGAGGAACTTTCGTTTTATGATGCGTTGACTAAACCGGAAGCTGTCAAAGACATTTATAATAACGATGAACTTGTTTCTATGACTCGCGAACTTGCCGATATGCTCCGCAAAAATCGTACCATCGACTGGCAAAAAAAAGAATCAGCGCGAGCGGGTATGCGGAGCATGGTTAAACGTCTGTTGAAAAAATATAAGTATCCGCCGGATGGTATGGAAGATGCAATCGCTACCGTTATTGGACAATGTGAAATGTGGACAGATATTGACATCTAATATGTTGTAGAAACCGCTCTATTTGAAATTAATTGTTTTAGATTTTTAGAAAAAATATCTTGCATTTATTTTTACCGTATGTTAGAATATATAAAAAAGCAAAAAGGAATCGTGAAATTTATGAAAATACAATATTTTGAAAATTACGCGAAAATGTCGGATTTTGCCGCCGGGGTTGTGGCGGATGCAATGCGAAGCGCGCAAAAAAACAAAAAAGAAAAGTTTGTTTTGGGGCTTCCGACGGGAGATACGCCGGTTGGAATGTATTCAAAGCTGGCCGAAATGAACAAATCGGGCGAATTGGATTTTTCCGGCGTCGTCACTTTCAACCTCGACGAATATTATCCGATAAAAAAAGACAATCCGCAGAGCTATGACAAATTCATGCATGACAAATTTTTCGGTAAAATAAACATAGACAAAAAAAACGCGAATATTCCCGACGGCGAGGCTTTGGACGCCGTTTTGCAGTGCGCGGAGTACGAAAAGAAAATAGAATCCGCGGGCGGGATCGATTTGATGGTTATCGGCGTAGGGGCCAACGGCCACATCGGCTTTAACGAACCGGACGATTTTTTGATTCCGGACACCCACGTCGCGAAGCTGAGCGAAAACACAAAAAACCAAAACAAACGCTTTTTTGATTCGGTCGGCGAAGTGCCGGAACTCGCCCTGACGATGGGCATGGGGAGTATATTGAAAGCGAAAAAGATATTGCTTCTCGTGAGCGGGGAATCGAAAAAAGAAGTGTTCAAAAAGTTTCTCAAAGGCGAAATAACGACGCAGGTCCCCGTGTCCTTCTTGCATTTGCACGCGGATGTGACGGTGCTCTGCGACATAATAATTTAATTTCGGCAGAAAGGGTTTGAATTTTTATGAAAAGAAAATCAAAAAAGATTGTTTTGCTTTTGATGCTGGCTTTTGTGTTATCCGCTGTTTTTTCATGCGCGAATAGCGGCGGCGCGCAAAACGACAAAGACGCCCCGGCCGGCGAGCAGAGCGGGGGAGACCCCGCCGATACGGCGGCCATACCCGAAAAACCCGCGCATGATATGCCCGAAAAAAATTACAACGGGTATAATTTTACATTTTTGGTCAAGGAGTTTGACGGAAACGGATACTGGGGCGCCCAGGATGTTTTCGCCGAAGAAGAAAACGGCGACCCGATAAACGATTCGGTGTACAAAAGAAACAGGATAATCGAGGACAGGTACAATGTAAACATATGCGAAAAACGGGCGGGGGCGCACGGGGCGCCTGTAGATACAGGAAAGAAGTCCATTTTGGCGGGGACGCACGAATACGACGTCATAATGCCCGACTTGAACGGCGGGGCGGGCCTTGCCGCCCAGGGGCTTCTGATGGACCTGTCGTCCAATTTTCCGTATGTTCAGTTCGACCGCGTCTGGTGGGACCAGAGGGCCAATAAAATGCTCACGCTCGGAGGCGCCCAGTATTTCTTGATAGGCGATATGACCTTGATGACAAACGACGCCACATGGGTGATCATGTTCAATAAAAAAGTGGTCGAAGAATACGGGATGGGAAACCTGTATTCCCACGTAAAGGAAGACAACTGGAGCTTCGACACGTTTTTCGGACTTGTGAGGCAGGTTTCAAAAGACCTCGACGGAAACGGAAAATTCGATGAAAACGACCAAGTGGGCCTGTTGACGGACAACGGAGCGAAAACGATCATGGTGTACAACACGGGGGAAATGGTCGCCAGAAAAGACGACAAAGATCTGCCTTATCTCGCCCTCAACACGGAGCGGGCGATAAACGTCGCGGGCAGGGTATTTGAAGTGCTGTCGGATAAAACCGTATGCATCCACGCCAACGACTTGAAAATGAGCGACCCTTGGACCAACGGCGTCAACAAGATGTTTCAGGAAGACAAAGGCCTTTTCTATATGCTCAGCCTGACGGTCATGCATAAAATGCGCAATATGGACAGCGACTTCGGGGTTCTGCCGTTCCCGAAGTTCGACAAGAGCCAAGCCGAATATTATCACACGGTCCAGCCTTCGACTGCAAACTCTATGGTGTTCCCGGTGACGACCACCGACCCCGAAATGGCGTCGATAATAGTCGAGGATATGTGTTATGAAGCGCGCGATACGGTGCGCCACGCGTATTTCGACGTCACGATAACAAACAAAACGATACGCGACGAGGAATCCGCCGAAATGCTCGATTTGATTTTCGGCACGCGGATATACGATCTGGGGTTCATATTCAACTGGAGCAGTATAGGTTATCTGCTCGAGTCGGTATATCCGGACGCCGGCAGGTTCACTTCGAAATACGAAGCCGCCGAAACGAAAGCTCTTGCGGCGATGGAAAAAACGATAGACGAAGTCAACAGGATAGGGTGAAAAATTTTATGAAATTAGAATTGTCTAACGGAATCCGACTGACAGTCGGAGATCAGGCCATTTTGTTCGGGGCGGGATTTGACGGAGGGTTTTTCCCGTATTCCCGCGCGGAAAAGGATGCAAAAAGCTCAGTGCTGACCGACGGAGGATCATTTCTGCGCTATGAATTGCGCGAAACTGCCAATTTGGCGCTGGAGTTTTCTTTTTGCATGGAGAAAGCGCCTCATTCGGTCAATGTGCTGTTTCACGGAGCGGTAAATTTTGACGGCGTATTCCGGCAGGGGTTCGGTATAGGCGGCCCTTCCGGTTATCTTGAAGAGGGAGCGATTAAAAATATCTGCCCGCTGAAAAGTCACGGGCTGATTGCGTTTCGTTTCGGCGAAAATTATCTTTGCATTTACGCCGGCGAAGTTACAAAATACAGAACCGAATTTGATATTTCAACCTGTTCCGCGGATGGGCAAAAATATTATCTGTCCGTCAGTTATATAACCGAATGCGTTGAAAAAGAGGATAAACTGCCCGCTTTGCATTTTATCGAAGGCAGAAGCCTCGAAGACGTCCTGAAACAGGCCGCCCGCGAAATCGCCGCGCCTTTTTTGTCCAACCTGCGCGAACCGGCTTATCACTGGTGCTCATGGTACTATTATTACAACAACTTGGACCTTTCACAGCTTGCCGAATTTTTGGACGGCCTGAAAACCATTGCGCCCCTGCCGCTCAAATACATACAAATCGACGCGGGATACTTTCCGGCTGTGGGGGACTGGTCAGACGATTTTCACCTGTTCCCCGGCGGAATAAAGCGGGCGGCCGAATTGATACGCTCGCGGGGGTATAGGCCGGGAATATGGATTGCCCCGTATATGGTCGGCTGCCGCAGCAGACTCTTCCGAGAGCATCCGGATTGGGTATTGAAAAACAAAAACGGCAGTTATCTTGTAAATGCGGAATGTTTCAACGAACCCAAATTGTGGGGTTATCAGGACGAGGAATACTACGTTCTGGATACCAGCCACCCTGAAGCCATGGAATATATACGCTCGGTTTTCAGAACCTTTCGAGAATGGGGCTTCGAGTTGTTCAAGACGGACTTCATGCTGTGGGGATTGCGGACAGCCGGGATGTGCTGCGGGCGGTACCGGGTAAGACGTCGGTGGAATATTACAG
>WQXD01000237.1 GCA_009785015.1 Oscillospiraceae bacterium
CGCCGCCGTTTATGCCGTATGCCACTTTCGCCGCGTCCATAGCTTCCATGGCGCCGTATGCCATATTGTCGTTTTCGCAGTACACCACGTCGAATCCGCTGTACTGCTTTAACACGTACTCCATGATCTCCTTGCCCCTGACCTGCGTGAAATCGCCCGTGGCGCGGTATATGACTTCCCAGCCCGCGTTTCTGCCGACTCCGGAATCGAGGCCCTCGGTCCGGCCGATCTGCGCGGAGGACCCCATGTTTCCCTGCAGATGCACTATCTTCAGGCTTGTTTTGTCTTTGAATGCCTGTTCCATCCACGCGACGGCGGCGTCGCCTTCCTTGCGGAAATCTGAGCCGACCCAGCAGGTATAGAGGCTGTCGTCCGAAGTTTTGATCATCCGGTCGACGATGATTACCGGGATACCGGCGGTTTTGGCTTCTTTGAGCACACTGTCCCAGCCTTCCTCGGTGACGGGCGCGAAAACGATATAGTCGACTTTCTGCGAGATGAACTCCCTGATGGCCGCGATTTGGTTTTCCTGTTTCTGCTGGGCGTCTTTCAGTATCAGCTTGTACCCGTTTTCCTCGCTGAATGTTCCCCTCATCGATTTCGTGTTGGCGAGGCGCCAGTCGGACTCCGCGCCGACCTGCGCAAAACCGATGACAATCAGCCCTTCGCTGTTTTCAAGGGTATCGGCGGGGGTATCGGCGCGGCTGCAGGCCGAAAGCGCAAAAATCAAAAGACACAAAACAAAAAATAAGAACTTTTTCATAAATATTCCTCATTTTCATCATTTTACATGCTATATTATTATTATATCCCGATATTCGCTTTTTGTCAAGTGGTATAAACATTAATTCCAGCTTAATTTTAACAAAAAATGAATTCTCGGTAAATATTTTACAATCAGCCGTTGATTTATCGCCGCGGATATGCTATAATCTGGTACAAACCATAAAAAATCAAATGAATAAATGAAGATACGGAAAGGAAAAAACATGAAAACGGTATTATGTGGAAATGACAAAATCTTAGGCCAAAAGGCCGCCTCTCGGATTGCGGGCCTGATAGGGGCCGCTATAGAAAAAAAAGGCGGAGCCCGCCTTGTTATTTCGACCGGGGCTTCGCAGTTCACGACATTTGAGGCATTGGTCGCCCTCGGCGTCGACTGGCCGAAAACGGAAATTTTTCATCTGGACGAATATATCGGCATACCCGAAACACACCCCGCCAGCTTTATAAAATACATAAAGGAACGGTTTTTGGAAAAATTAAAAACCGTTCCCAAAAAGATCAATTTTGTAGACGTGTCCGACGGAGCCGACAGCATCATCGCAAAGCTCAACGCGGAGGCAAACCGGGAACCGATCGACGTCGGGGTGATAGGCATCGGGGAAAACGCGCACATCGCCTTCAACGACCCGCCCGCCGACTTCGAATGCGGAGACGCCTACAAAATCGTGAGCTTGGATGAGGCCTGCAGAAGACAGCAGCTCGGCGAAGGCTGGTTCGCCTCTTTTGACGAAGTGCCGAAGCAGGCCGTGTCGATGACCCCGAAACAGATACTCAAATGCTCCCATATCGTGTCGGCCGTGCCCTACAAGGTCAAGGCAAAAGCAATACGCGACACGCTCTCCGCCGACAAAGTGACCCCCATGGTCCCGGCGACCATACTCAAAACGCACCCCGACTGGACCCTTTACTTAGACCCCGAAAGCGCCTCGATGACAGACGAGGGGCTGCTTTCGGGCGGTTAATTTTTCGCGCGCCGCCTTGTCATAAACAAGCCCGCGCAGGCGAAAGCGGTCAAAACGGCAAAGGCCAGACCGTCGCCGGTGACCGGGGCGGCCGACTGCGGGGCCTCGGGGGCGGGAGCCGCCGGTTCGGGCTCCTGGACGGCGGGCGGCGGGGCTTCGGGGGCGGCGGGTTCCGGCTCCGGTTCCGCCGGAGCGGGCGCGCCCACCACATTGTCGCCCAAAACGATATAGTCATATATATCGGGCACCCAGTTGCCCGACCTGTCGGTGGGGTTGGATATGAAGAGCGCGCTCTCGCCGTCGCCTATCTCCTGGGCGAACAGATAGAAGCCGATCTGTTTGCCCGCCCCGTAGGCGGAGCCGTAAGATGTGATATCGGAGGCCTTGGCCTGCGCTTCGCACGCTTTGTAGTCTATTTTAAATTCCGCGGTGTATGAATTGGCTCCCTTGACCGATCCCCAGCCGATATATGGCTTGCATTCGTCGCCGACGAGCTGGGGCGTGTTTCTGCCGAATGTCGCGTTGGGATAGCCGCTGTCATCCATCCTAAACTGGGTGACTTCGTTGGGATCGTCCGTCGCATTGGTGAAATCCACTATGATTTCAACGGTCGTGAGGTCCCACTGAGAGCCGACCTGCTTGTCCTGGTAGTCGTCCTGCACATAAAAATACGCCACTTTGACATCTATGAATATATACATGCAATCGTCATCCCAGAGCACCCAGGCCTCCGCCCCGCCGCCGAGCCCGCCGTCGGGCGTCGCGCTGTGGGGATTTTTTATGGGTATATACAGCCCCTCGTTGTATATATCGTCCTTCACGCCGTCGATAACGGGCGCGACCGCGGTTTTCGGCACGCTGCCCAAGCTGTTCTGGTCGCTGTGGGCGAAAACGGATCCCGCCCCCGCCGCGGCAACCATGACCGCAACAATTAACGCGATAATTTTTTTCATGCTATTTGTCTCCTTAAAGTTTTTAAAAGTTTTTGTTGTTGTTTTATCTTACAATTATATCACCTATTTATGAATAAATTATGGCTTGATAAAAATACAAAAAAATATGTTGACATTTAAATTTTGCTCTGGTATAATGGAGTAAAAAGAAAATCAAAAAAATATAACGAGGAGAATTGTTTATGAAAAAAATCATCGCGCTTGTTTTGTGCGCTTTCATGCTCGCGTTTTTGATGGCCGCCTGCGGCGAAAAAGAGGAGTCGAAAGCCTCCGAGAACACCGAGGCCGGCGACGCGCCCGCCACCGAAGCCCCCACCGCCGCCCCCACGGAGCCGCCCACCAAAGCGCCCACCGAGCCGCGCACCCGCCCCACGCGGCCCGTCTTCGAGGAACTCGTGATCCTCGACTGCAGCACCCTCGATTACAACAAAATGGGAGCCGTAAAGCTCTCCGAAGAAAATCCCGCCCCGGGCTTCACCGCTTCCTGGCTTTCGCCGGCTTCGGCGGGCCCCGAAATATTCAAGGCGGTGTTCCCCGCAGTCGACGTGACTGTCAACGATTACATGACCGGGGCCGTGAAAATGGTCATCTGGTGCCCGGACGCGGGCGAGGCCGGCAGCGGCGACAACCAGTTTGAACTATCCACCAAGACAAACGACGCCCAGGAAAACAACTGGCCGTGGACCGACCAGCTGGAAGACGGCTGGAACACCATATACCTGCTCTGGGACGACGTCAGGATCTCCGAACCCGACCCCGACAACACCAGCCTCACCTGGATCCGCATTTACTCCGTCGGGCGCGAAGTCGATTTCATGCTCGCCCGGGTGAGCCTTGTGCCCTATGAGCAGATCCCCGACGACAAGCTGTGGTGGTAAAATGGCTGTAAAACTGATAAAAGAAGTCGTTTTTTATACTGACGGAAAAATAACGGGATCGGGTCCGGCCTGTGAAAAGCTCAAGGAAAATAAAGAGCTTTACAAAACCCGGACCATGGCGGCCCAAATTCTGGAGAGGCACAATACCGAAAAATCCGAAAAATCAAAAATGAAGCTGAAGTTCGACTGCCTCGCCTCGCACGACATAACATACGTGGGCATAATCCAGACCGCGCGCGCCTCCGGATTGGATGAATTTCCGGTTCCGTATGTTTTGACGAACTGCCACAACAGCCTTTGCGCCGTGGGCGGCACGATCAACGAGGACGACCACATATTCGGCCTTTCCGCCGCGCGGAAATACGGGGGGATATTCGTGCCCGCCCATCTCGCGGTGATACACACGTACATGCGCGAAATGATGAGCGGCTGCGGCAAAATGATACTGGGCTCCGACAGCCACACCAGATACGGGGCTCTGGGCACGCTTGGCGTGGGCGAGGGCGGCCCCGAAATAGTCAAGCAGCTGCTGGGCAAAACCTACGATATAAACAGCCCGGAGGTCATCGCGGTTCATCTCGCCGGAAATGTGAAACCCGGCGTCGGCCCCCAGGACGTCGCGCTGAAAATAATAGGCGAGACGTTTAAAAACGGATTCGTGAAAAACAAAATCATGGAGTTTTTCGGCGAAGGGGTGAGCAACCTTCCCGTCGAATTCAGAAACGGGATAGACGTCATGACCACGGAAGCGGGCGCGCTGTCCTCCGTTTGGGTCACGGACGACAAAGTGAAGCAGTATTACGAAGTCCACGGCAGAAGCGCGGATTACGCGGAATTGAAACCGGGGGACTTCGCCTGTTACGACGGCGCGATTTTGGTCGATTTATCCAAAATCGAATGTATGATAGCGCTGCCCTCCCACCCGGGCAACACATATGAAATAAACGAATTGAATCAAAATGCCGGGGATATTTTAAATTTACACAAGCTGACCGGCAAGATAGCGGATGGCAGATTGAAGGCCGATCAGGGCATAATCGCGGGCTGCGCGGGCGGGACTTTTGACAGCATATGCGCCGCCGCCGATATACTCGAAAACAAAAGCACGGGCGACGGCGAATTTTCGCTCGCCGTATACCCGGGAAGCCAGCCGATCAATTTGGAGATAACGAGAAACGGCGCCGCCGAAAAGCTCATGTGCTCCGGCGCAGTCATCAAATCGGCGTTTTGCGGGCCGTGTTTCGGAGCGGACGCCATCCCGGCAAACGGGGGCTTTTCGATACGCCACACCACGAGAAACTTCCCGAACCGCGAGGGTTCAAAGCCCGCAGACAACCAGAGCGCCCAGGTCGCTTTAATGGACGCGAGATCAATCGCGGCGACGGCGGCCAATAAAGGGCGGCTCACCGCGGCCACGGAAATCGAGACCGGATACGGCGAATATAAGTTTTGCTTTGACGGCACGGTTTACAAAAACCGCGTCTATTTCGGATATACCACCCCGAAGCCGGAGCTCGGTTTGAAGTTCGGGCCGGGTATAGCCGACTGGCCCGTATTTGAAAGCCTTCGCGAAAATATGATCGTGCAGGTGTGCTCGGTGATAACCGACGAGGTGACCACCACCGACGAGCTCATCCCTTCCGGCGAAACTTCCTCTTACAGGTCAAACCCATATAAACTCGCCCAATTTACCCTGTCGCGAAAAGACCCCGGATATCTGGAAAGGGCTAAAAAAGCCAAAGAGAGCGCAAAAGAAGCGGCAGAAATATTTTCGGCCGGCTCAGACGATACAAGTTTCGGCAGCGTTATCTTCGCCAACAAGCCCGGAGACGGCTCAGCGAGGGAACAGGCGGCCTCCTGCCAGAAAGTTTTGGGCGGGTGCGCGAATATCGCGCGCGAATACGCGACCAAACGCTACCAGAGCAACCTTGTCAACTGGGGAATGATACCTTTTGTATATGCCGGCGAAGATCTGCCTTTCGACAACGGCGACTATATATACATCCCAAAAATCAAAGAGGCGGTAAAAGAGGGCATAAGTTCCGTAAAGGCATATATCCGCAAAGGGAAGCAAGCGCCCGGCCCGTTTTTGGAGATCGAGCTGCGGATTCCCGGCCTTGACAGAGGCGAAAGGGATATAATCCTCGCGGGGTGTCTGATAAATTACTACGGAAAAAAGGGGTAATCGCCAAAAGTATATAAGACCTGTCCCGGAACCTTCGTTTTTCGTCATTGCGAGTGTAGCGAAGCAATCCAGAAAGGCAAATATTTATGATACATCCATCTTTTTACTGGATTGCTTCGTCGCTTCGTTCCTCGCAATGA
>WQXD01000238.1 GCA_009785015.1 Oscillospiraceae bacterium
CATGAAACCAGCAGGAATTACCGGCGACCCCGTATTCGATGTAGGTTCTTTTATTTTCGGGGAATGTTGCTATTACGGCAAAGACTTGGCAAAACCGGAAACTGCCGAAATAATCATAGATTATTTGGAAAAAAGCCTGAATATCCCGAATAAAATTTTAAGACAGCTTTTTTACCTGGCCACTGTCATGTCCCATTGGGAGAATGGCAATAAAAAAATCGAGAGAATAAAATTTGCCGAAAGCGTTTTGAACAAAGGGAAATAGTTGCCTTTTTTTGTTTCTTTCAAACCACGATGATCTCCCGCTCGCCGCCGGTTATACATCTGCCGCCGCTGTTTGTGACGATATATGTATCTTCTACGCCCACCATCCCGAAATTTTCGATGCTGCGCTTGGGTTCGAGCGCGATTGTCATGTTCTCGGTCAGCGGCTCGTCGAATTTATTCGCTATCACCGGGTATTCGTCCACCTGCAGCCCGACCCCGTGGCCCAGAAACTTCACGCGCCCGTTTCCGGTTCCCATGAATCCGGATAAAAATTCCGGATCCTGTTTTGAAATCAGAGAATTATATATCTCCCCCGGTATATTGCCGGGTTTCAGCAGAGCGGCGGCTTCTCTTTGGATTTGCCGGCACTTTTCGTGCATTTTGACGGCATAATCCGGCGGACTTTGTCCAAATGCGTATACCTGTGTCCTGTCTGTGTGATAACCGTTGGTCCCGTAGCCGACGTCGATAAAAACCAAATCGCCTTTTTTGAGCGTCCTGGCCCTGTCGCCGATAATCGGAACGGCGGGGCACAGTCCCGCCATTCCGCCGGGCCCGTCGAAATTTGTGGGATACATCGAATTTTCCCCGAACCCCAATTGGCCGATTACGGCTTCCGTCTGGAATTTTCCGAAGCGCGTCACCCCGTGATACCCGAGTTTTATCATTTCGCTGTATATTTCGCCCGTCAGTTCGGCCTCGCTGATCCCTTTGCGTAAAAGCGAGGGGATTATGTCTTCGAACAGAATTTTGTGCTGTCTCCCCGATTCTTCCATCCACGACAGTTCATAGGCGCTTTTTTTGGCCCTTATCTTCTGTATGATTTTGTCGGCCGGCAGAATTTTTTGAGGGGAGAGATCGAAGTATCTGCCCATCCTCTCGAGCGCGGCGAAGGTGGAGCTTTCGGTTTCGATATATATTTGGCCCGAGTTTTTGCCCGTCATGTCAGCGACGTCCCTGTAACTTGCCATGGGGCGCAGGTTTTCTTTTATTATACATTCTATTTGCGCCCTCTCAAAGCTCCTGCGGACAAAAAAGCAGTAATCGCCGCCGCTTTTGATCACAAACAAGCCGTCCTGCATCGTCCCGGTAAAATAATACTGGTTTATTTTATCGGTTATAAACAAAAAATCCCAGCCGCTTTGGCTTTTCAGCGCGTCGTATAGTCTGCCGATCCTGTCGGTTATTTCCTGTTTTGCGGGTTGCGTAAGCATAATTTTTCTCCTTTACTGCGTGTTTTTATTATTTTATTATACCAAATTTAAGAGCCCGAGTCAACAAAAAAATCTTGCATTGCATCATCGGTTGTGATATAATGGATATACTAAAAAAATGTGTAAAATAAAAACATAAGGAGGCAAATCTAAGGATGGAAAATATGAATTACAGCAGATCGATTCCGGTAAGGCACAACGTGGACGTTTTCGTCGCGGGAGGCGGTCCTGCGGGAATCGCCGCGGCCGTGACGGCGGCGCGCTTGGGAAGCAAGGTATTTCTCGCCGAATCGGTCGGATGTCTCGGCGGGCTGGGAACGGCGGGGGGCGTGCCGCTCTTCATGCAGTTTTCAGACGGGGTGAATTTTTTGGCCGACGGCATAGGCAGGGAAATTCACGATAAAAATCAAAAGCTCGGCAAAATCGGAGGTTTCATAAAGGCGGAAATATTAAAAGAAATTTACGAAGATATGATGACAAAGGCAGGGGTCGAATTCACATATTTTACGCAGCTGATAGACGTAATAACCGACGGGAAATATGCCGAAACGGCGGTTTGCGCGTCAAAAAGCGGAATATTCGGGGTGAAGGCGAAAATATTCATAGACGGCACGGGAGACGGAGATCTTGCGGTGATGGCAGGGGCGGAATATGAAAAAGGCGACGCGGACGGAAATATGATGGCGGGGACGTTATGCAGCATATGGGCGCAGATAGACTGGGGGAGATCCAATTCGCACCTGCAGGAAGCAAATCTCGAACTCGCATTCGCGGACAATATATTCACGGATAAAGACAGGCATTTGCCGGGCATGTTTAAAATCGGAGACACGATCGGCGGCGGCAATATCGGGCACGCGTTCGGCGTGGACGGGACAGACGAAACATCGCTCACCAAAGCGTTTATCGAACAGCGGAAAAAAATCAAGGAGTACGAAACATATTACAAAAAATATCTCACGGGGTTTGAAAATATGACGCTGGTTTCCACATCGGCGCTGATGGGCATACGCGAAACGCGGCGAATAACCGGGGACTATGTATTGAATCTCGAAGATTTCAAATCGCGGGCGGTATTTGACGACGAAATAGGAAGATACTGCTATCCGGTGGACATACACGAGTCAAGCCCCGATGAAGAAGCCAACAGGATTTTCCAGGAAGAATTCAGGACTCTGAGATACGGCCCGGGCGAAAGCTACGGCATACCGTACAGGGTTCTCACGCCGAAAGGTCTTGACAATGTGCTGACCGCGGGCAGGTGCGTGAGCTCCGACAGATATATTCAAGGCTCCATCAGGGTGATGCCGGGCTGTTTCATCACGGGGCAGGCCGCAGGGGCCGCAGCGGCCGTCACAGTCGAAAACAACACGAATACTAAGGGATTCGACGTGAAAATCCTGCAAAAGAAATTAAAAGATATCGGCGCCTATGTCCCTAATTTCAATCAATAGACTTTATGCATAACCCCTATATTGCCGTCATTGCGAGCGCAGCGAAACAATCCAGTACGTCGGAATATCGGTTTTATCTGGATTGCCACGGCGACAAGTCGCCTCGCAATGACAGTTATGCAAGAAGTCTAATAAAGAAAAAGAGAACCGGCAAAAGGCATAAAATTCCCTTGCCGGTTCCCGGTATATTGATTTATTTGTTTTTCGCCGTCAGTTTCTTTGCTTTGAGCGCGCATATGCACATTGCGGCGGCAAGCGCAAAAACAAGAATTGCGGAAACGTCTCCGGTCTGGGGTACGGGGGTCGGGGCCTGGGCTGCGGGGGGATTTGTGGCCGCGGGAGTGTCGGCTGCGGCGGGGGCCTCGGCGATTTCTTCCGCCGGCGTATCCGCCGCGACCGAAACTATCGCATCCACCAATTTCATGCCCGCCCAGTTGTTGGGAAGCTCTCCCGTGTTGCCCCAGTCATATCCGTCGCCGTCCGCCGTATCGGGATTATGCGTCGAGTTGTACAGGACAAGCTGGCTCCATCCGTCGCCGCCCACCGATACGTCCGCGTCGATAAAGTTGGCGATAACGGGCGTCCAACGGAACAATTCGCCTATTTGAACGGGGAACGTGTGATCGGCCGCCCACATATCGGCCCACGGTATCGCGAGCTCCATCGTGTAAACGTCGCCGCTTTTGCCGGAGCCGTATTTCCAGTTTTTATACTGATTCGGGTCTTCTTCATATATCTGCGCATGGTCCGCGTATGTCCTCAAATTGAACTGAGGCCCTCCGCCCTTCCCAATCGTCAGCCACCACGGGTGAAAAGCGGCGTTGAGACACGGATTGTCGCCGTGCGCGATAAAGAAAAGCGTACCGTCATCCATCCACGGCGTCATCGCGTCGTCGCTGTTGATCACGTACACTTTGTCATAGCGCTGCTCAAGCAAATAAAAATACTGGTCGTCCCATTTCATCTTGTAGGTGACTGAGATATCCGCCGACGTCGTCATCGGGTTCCCTCCCTGTACCTCGCCGTATTTTTGAAGTATTTCGCTGTCGGGATTAACTACGATTGCAATCGCGTCGCTCCATTCCTGCTCATCGGCAACGCCGTCAAATGTGACGGGGTAGACCAATTTCGCGCATTCATAGGTATACTCCGGGGCAATCGCGGCGGCGGGCAAAATCGCCGTCGCCATAAGTATCACGAGAGCCAGTGCGGTGGTAATTCCTTTTTTCATTTTTATCCTCCTCGTTAATTTTTATTATCGCGCAACGTTTTTAATATACCATATCTTCCCATTTTTGTCAATAGATTTTTATACGGACAAAAAAATTTTTTTGCCGGCCGGCGAAGCCCCGGTTATATCCGCCAATTTTCCAAAAACGCGGTTGACAAACGCCGCAAATGATGATACAATATAGCCAAATCACAAACGAATTTGGGGGAATAAGCGATGCTCGACAAAAGTATTCCGTATTTCGACGTATTGATGCTCAGAAAAAAAGGCGTTCCCGTACCCCGGTTTACATTGCCGGACGGCTTTACTTTTTCTTTTTTTCAAGCCGGAGATGAAAAGTCGTGGGCCGAAATCGAAACATCGGTTTTGGAATTTTCCGACGAATCGGACGCTCTCACGTACTTTCAGGAAACCTATATGCCCCTCGCCCCGGAACTCGAAAAACGCTGCCTGTTTATTGAAAATCACCAAAACACAAAAATCGCGACAAGCACCGCCTGGTGGGATTACACCGGCATAAGGCGCGATCCCTGGCTGCACTGGGTCGCCGTAAACCCGCAGTATCAGAATTTGGGGCTGGGCAAGGCGATTATCTCAAAGGCCACGCAGCTGATGCTCGAAATCGAGGGCGACAGGGATTTTTACCTGCACACGCAGACATGGAGCCACAAGGCGATCAAAATTTACGAGCAAATGGGATATCGCGTCACAGACGAAAAAAATCTGCGCGGATATACAAACGAAAATTATGAAAAAGCGATGGCGGTATTAAATCAAGTTTACGCGAAAGCGAAGTGAGGGGTATTCTATGTACTACAATTCGTCGTAAAACAGAATAAACTCAATTTAAAAAAACATTTTTGTCGGAGAAGTTGTGAAAAAATCTTAAATACAGGAGGAAAAAATTGTGAAATCAAAACGTTTTTTAAGCATGTTGCTCACCCTCGCGCTGATGTGCGGCCTGTTTGCGGCAATGCCGATGACTGCTTATGCGAATGTTGATGGAAGTGTATACTATAATCAGCACCCTCAGTCCCAAACTGTGACAGAAGGCACAATTGTAACCTTTAAGGTTGAAGGTTCTTGGAATGAGGCCTTACAACGAAGTGTATTGTTTGATGGTGATTCATTTTCTGGTAATCATATAGGTGAAAACTATACGCATGATAGTTACGGATGGTGGAAAATTTGTAGGCCCGGCAGTACCGATTGGGTCGATTATAAAGTGAACGGAAATACGGTATCAGCCGCAACGCTGACTTTGAAAGCTACACCGGATTTGAACGGCAGTTTGTTCTGCTATTACCTGCACTACTGTTATCGTAGGCCCGTTATTGGCAGTGATACATATAAAAACGCTTACTCCAACATAGCCACCCTCACCGTAAAATCAAAAGCGCCAGTTATTACCAAACAGCCGGAAGACAAAGCCGTCAATGGAGCCACTTCGTTTGCGATAGCCGCAACCGGTACCGGGACGCTGACGTATCAGTGGTATGTCCAAAACAACGACACCTCGCCTTCTGGATGGACGCCCATTTCAAACGGCGGCGTATATGACGGCGCGAAGACTTCGATTTTGTCATTGTCGGGCCCACCGAGCGGCGGCTATAATTTTACCTACTACTGCAAAGTAACAAATAAAAACGGTTCCTGCCAAGCCGCCGCCGTTTCATCGGCAAGCGCGTCGCTGTTGACGCTTATTATCCCCGACTATGTTCCCGA
>WQXD01000239.1 GCA_009785015.1 Oscillospiraceae bacterium
AGCCCTATCTCGCAGTTTTCGCCGCAGATTATCATATCGGCCCTGCCGTCCATATCTTTTATGATATACTCCGGCTCCGTGTGGCTGGGTTTGCCCGAAAGGTTTGCCGAAGGCGCGGCGACCGGCACTCCGGCGAGCCCGATCAGCTTTCGCGCCGCGTTGTTTTTCGGCGCTCTGAGGGCGATTGTTTCCAGGGGACAGCACGCGTCCAATTCGGGGCCTTTTTTTTTGAGAACCAAGGTGAGCGGGGCGGGGAGAAATTCTTCGATTATCCGTTCGGCGGTGTTTGTGACTTCGGCGTATTTGCATATATCCGAAGGGTCTGACACGTGCACAATCAGAGGGTTGTCCGAAGGCCTGCCCTTCGCCTCGTAGATTTTTTGAACGGCAGCGCCATCGAGCGCATTGGCGCCCAGACCGTAGACCGTTTCGGTGGGAAACACCACGAGCCCGCCCGCCTTTATGATCTCGGCCGCCGCCCGCAGCTTTTCGAGTTCTCCCGGGGCGTCCGCGTTTTTTTCATCTATGCGTATTATCTTTGTTTTCATCAATCATGTCACCGCCGCGTAAACGTCTTTTTCAAAATTGCGCGCAGTCACAGCCCCGGCGCCTTCGGCAAACGCCGAATTGCGCATATATACCGCCCCGATATTGTTCGCCGGGTCGATCCACATGTGCGTGCCCCAGGCGCCGCTCCAACCGAAGCACCCTGAGGGCAGCGGCGGGAAATCCTTGTATATCATGCAGCCCGCCCCCCATGAGATCCCATGAGCCCGGCCGGGGTATTTGTCCGGGAGCCTTTGGGCGCCCATCGATTTTACCGATTGCGCGCCGAGTATCCTGCGCCCCTTGTAGACGCCGCCCGACATCAGCATCAAAACAAAACGGCAGTAATCCAAAAGCGTCGAAACCAAGCCTCCGCCGCCGCAGAAATTCGTTTCGGGCAGGCCCGGAAGCACCGTTTTGCCCCAATCTGCCGCAACTGCCCCGCCACCTTCTGTTCTGTCGTGCATCGCGACCATGC
The DNA here is from genome assembly GCA_009785015.1 of Oscillospiraceae bacterium. The sequence continues at coordinate 1,025 of WQXD01000239.1, forward strand.
GGCTCCACTGTTCCTCCGAGGGGACAAATGTCATATCGCCGGCCTCAAGCGGGTCAAAGATATGCTTTTTCATATACTCGTCAAATCCCATACCGGAACAAAGCTCGATGATCCGGGCCATGACGTCGAAGGCGGCGAGCCCGCTGTATCCCCAGGCGCAGCCCGGCTCGAAGTCGAGCGCCGCTTCGTTTTCGTAAAAATCCACGATTGAAGCCACAGTGGCTTTTTGCTTTTTTGTGAGCCGGCCCCTCTGGTAATCCCCCGCCGGGCCGGAGCCCAGTCCGCTCGTATGGGTCACCAAGTGGTGTATCGTAATGGGAACGCCCGATTTTTTTTCAAACACGAGCCCGTTGCCTTCATCCGCGCGCGCGATCCATTTTTCTTTGAATCCGGGGAAAAAGCCGGAAATTTCGGTATCGAATGAAATCTTTCCCCCCTCGATCTGCAAAAGCAGGCCCGCCACGGTCAGAAGCTTTGTCATAGAGGCGAGCCGGAATATATGGCTTTCGCCCAGCGGAGCCATCGTGACCGGGTCGGATACCCCTTTTGTCACCGTGCACACGCGGCCCTCCCCCGATAAAACCGAACAGGACGCGCCGATCAGGGTTCCTTCGGCTATGTCCTTGTCGATGCGGCCTTCCAAAATCCGCCGCAATTTTTCAATGTCCATAATTTTTATGCACGCCCCTTTCGCGTTTCTTTTTTTAGTCTCTCGCCGGTTTTATCATGATGACGTCCTCGCCTATGTCGCTGTAGATATAGTCCCCGCCGAAATTGAAGCTGCCCGTCGATTTCTTCAGATATTTTTCAATAAACAGGTTTACGGCGTAGCCCGCGCTGTCGGAACCGATGTTGCACCTGAAGGCGAGGTTGTTCCCCTCCGTCGCTATTTTTATGCATCCGGCCGCCGGGAGCCCTTCGTTTGTGAGCAGGATATATTTGTCAAGCCCCGAAATATCGTCTGTTTTGACGATTTCAAGCTCGACTCCCGCCCTCTCGAGGATGATAAAACGCAGCTTTTCGGCGGCGTCCGCATAGTATTTCCGGCTGTCGTTTTGCTCTGTGGGGATGACTATGACAAAGCCGTCGATTGGATTTTCGTTTATATAAATCCCCTTGATCGGATACTGCGCCATCGTATAGCTTTTCAGGGCGTCTTCCGCGCCGTACAGCAGTATGCTGCCGCTTATGTCGCCCTTGTCGACTCCGTAAAGATTGGCCTCCGACAGATTGCCTATGTTGTGCAGGAACAAAACCCTGTCTATGCCCTCTTCAAAGACGAGTTTCGCCGCGGAACTTTTAAAATATCTGATATCGAGTATGACAAGGTCAAAGTGGTATGCCAGAAACGGAATGACCGCGTGCGCGAAGCTGTCCTTTATCACGAGCATTTTGGGCCGGTTCGGTTCATTTGGCTTGGTTATCTCCACTCTCGAGTTGTTGCCGCTTATAAAAGAGCTGTATTTGTCTTTTTTGCCGAGATAGGATCTGTCGTAAAACCCGCTGAAACTATTGCCGGTATCGACTATCGTCGTGACAAAATCCTCGTCGCCGTCATACCTGTAATATTCCATGGTGTCGGGCTTTATCCATTTCATGCCCGCTTTCGACCACGTCGTGCCGTAAAATTCGGCTGAGGCGGCCTCGATTGTGAACGCTGAAAGCGGCAGGGGCTCAATATCGTCTTCTTTGAAGGATTTTATGATTTCGGCATATGCGTAATATGCCCCTCTTGTGGTCCAGTGATGGTCCGTCTTGTAGTACAGCTGCCCCCTGTCGCCTTTTTCGATCAGCTGCCTGAGGGGGTCGAGAAGATTCAGGCGTTTCACATTTGAGGCGATATCCGCGAGCCCGTTAAAAGAATTCCACAGATTGGTCGAGTTTGTTTTCGGGTAGGCAGCCGGAAGATAGGCGGTCATCGCGTCGATTGTGCGTCCCGCGGCGGCCAGCGTCACGGAGATCTGCATCTGATTCATGACGTCGGCGAACGCCGCTATTCCGTCTATATTCCCGCTGAGCAAAGCTACGGCCCCGGAGGCGTTTTGGGCCGGGGGGTCTTTCGTTATGAGATAATCGTCTTTTCCGAGGATGACCCCGTTGTTCTCGCCTTTCAGCATGCCGATTTCGGCGATGCCCTTGATTCCGACAAATGCGTCCCTGAAGGGAAACTGGTCGGAGTAATAGGTGGCCATTTCCGACGTGAATTTGCCCTCGACGAGCCTGTCCAAGAATTTGCCTTTGGTGGATATCGCCGGGAACAGCTGCAGATTATATCTGTTTTCCTGCTCGGAAAAAGTTTTGTCTGGGGTGACAAACATCAGTACGGCGAGCGCGAATATGATCAAAAGCGCCGTTGCGAGCGTCAATATATCGGGTATGCGCGCCTTTGGCGCGACATTCATCTGCAGTTCGAGCAGTTTTTCCTGTTCGGTTTTTTTTTCCGGTTTGCTGTCCATAAATTTTTTTTAACCTCATTGATTAGAATTGGAATTTAAAATCTAAAATACAAAAACGGGTTGTATGACGAGGAAACGAGATAGGCCACGCCGAAAATCAAAATCGCCGCGCCGCCGGCGTATGCGGCGAACCTGAATACATTCGATTTTTCGTAGAATCTGTAAAACAGCTTTTTGGGCAGGGGAGTGGCGGCGATTACCATTATGATAAAGAAAACGAAATTTCGCATGATATCATACATATCCCCCTGCGACATCCCCACAGTGGTTCCTATGCCGAACATATTGCCCAGATATACCATCCCGCTTCCGAGGTCCCCCAGATACTGCGATTCCGAAACAAACAGCAGCCATCCGAAAACAACGAAAAACATCGCGTACACATGCCGGAAAAACGCGGGGATTTTTTCGAGCACCTTCAGCAAAAACGCTTTTTCTATGACGAGGATGACAAAATAATAGAGGCCCCAGACGATAAAATTCCAGCTCGCGCCGTGCCAGAATCCCGTCAAAAACCAGACGATCAGCAAATTTCTGTAATTGACAAGCGTAGAGCACCGGCTTCCGCCCAGCGGGAAATATACGTAGTCCCGAAACCAGGTCGACAGGGACATGTGCCATCTCCGCCAAAATTCCGTTATGCTTTTTGATATGTACGGATAATTGAAATTTTCGAGGAATTTGAACCCTAATATTTTGCCCAGGCCGATCGCCATATCCGAATATCCGGAAAAATCAAAATAGATCTGGAAAGAGTAGAATATTATGCCCAGCCACGCGCCCGCGACGGTCCGCTGGCCGGCGGGGATTTCGCTGAATGTCTTCCACATCTCACCTGCCACATTGGCGAGAAATATCTTTTTGCCCAAGCCGGCGAGAAAAGTCCTCGCCCCCGACGCGGCGAGGGCGATGTTCTCTTCGCGCTCGCGCAGCTGGTCGTCAACATCCTTGTATCTCAAAATGGGCCCCGCGATCAACTGCGGGAACAAAGTCACGAACGCGCCGAAGGAGACGATGTTTTTTTGCAGTTTCGCGTCGCCTTTATACAGGTCGATCGTGTATGACATTGTCTGGAAAGTGTAAAAGGATATGCCTATCGGCAAGGCTAAATTGAGGGGCTCCAGAAAGGACAGGGCCGGGATCAGCCTCAGGTTGGCTATAAAGAAGTCGGCGTACTTGAAAAATCCCAAAACGCATATATTTGTGATCATAGAGGCGATCATAAAGCGTTTTGCCACTTTATTGTTCCCTTTTTCTTTGTATATAGCGACGCCGTAGCCGTAAACATAGTCAAAAGTTATCGAAAAAATCATCAGAAAGACATATATCGGCTCGCCCCACCCGTAAAAAATGAGGCTGGTCACGAAAAGAACCAGATTCCGCAGTTTCAGATATTTGGGCGGAACCAGAAAATACATGATTGTCATCACCGGGAAAAACAGGAATAAAAATTCCAAGCTGGAAAATATCATAATATTCTATTTATACTCCGAAAAAATTTAAAAATAATTTGATTTACGAATACCATTATATCACCTGCAACTCGGTTTGTCAACTGCAATATCAAGATTATATTGCGGATATGAAATAAATTTCGCAACGATTTTCTCTTGAAATCGAAACCCCTAAAACCCATAATCGATAAAAAAGTATAACAAAACCCGACGCATATTTGCATCAGGTTTCGTTATTTGGCTGTGGATGCCATCGTGAGTTTTTTGCCTGAATCAATCATCGTCCGTAACTTGGCTTGGGACCCATAAACCAAACCTTGAATGCTCTCTTGAAAAACTTTCGTACCTGACCAAATCATTTGTATCGAAGGCGGGCTCAAGCTCGATTATCGTTTGCTTGCCGTACTTAATCTTGGTCTCAAATTCTCTTATGACATTAAGCCCCAACACAGCCGATGCATTCATATTCGACATATCGGTTGCATATACGAGCACCGGCCCAAGCGCCATACATTTTTTGTCAATATCAATTAGTTCAAAACCCTTCAATAATATCTCTTTCGCAGGCACTCTTTCACGGCCGACTACATTTACTTCGGCATCTCTCCCTTGATTGACGTTATATCCTGCCCTCAAAAGACTTTTGTCATGTATGACCGTCATGTATGCGCCGGTATCAAATACTATTCGCAATAGTCTGCTCTTGCCGGTAATATTATCGATAATATTTGCCATGATTTCCATGGACGAAGCCCACAGATCAACGGTCAGCTTTAGCAAGAAAAGCACCTCCGAACCAATTACCACGTTTATTGTAAAGTATGCTGACATCAGGTTTATCAGACGCAAGGCACAATTCGTCCCATATGTCATATAATTTGTCTTCGTCCGTGCCGTAATACCGGGCAGTTGCCATATTCGTGCCATTGACAGTTTTCGTGTCAGTAAC
>WQXD01000240.1 GCA_009785015.1 Oscillospiraceae bacterium
ACCTGTATTTCCAAGTTCACCCGCTGCTCGTTCACCGTCATATTTATGTCAAGCTTACAGAATTTGCTGCCGATGGTCTCCGGCGGCATCTCCTGGTTCGTTATCTCGAATTGCTCTATGCTTTCGTAGCCTATGCCCAGCAGTTCCGCGATGAGTCTTTTCAGCAGGTCCGGGTATTTCACGAACAGCATTTTGAACAGTATGTCGTTTTTCAGTGTGTATTTGAGTTTACCCATATCCTTGTCCCCCCATGTCATTCATTCTATCACATTTGCCCGGAAATTTCAATAGCTTTTTCTTCTTTTGAAAAACATTCACAAAAAATTAATCTCTTGCCCGACTATGGAGCGTCGCATTATACAAATAGGTATTGACGGCGGCAAAATATTGTTGTATAATGAAAATACACAAATTCAAACCGAGGAGGAAAACCAAATGATTAAAATCGATTTATCGCAAAAACTCGGCGATTTCAAGCCCATAAACGGCATAGACAACGGCCCGGTCTGCTTCGGTTCGCTGATCGACAGCTCAAAATATTACAGACAGGCGGGCTTCCCGTACTGCAGGCTGCACGACACGAATTACCCCCATCCGCGCGAAGTCGATATCCCCGCGATTTTCAAGGATTTTTCAGCCGATGAAAACGATCCGGCAAATTATGATTTCAGGGCGACCGATATCTATCTGAACGAAATTCTGGCCACAGGCGCGAAAATAATATACAGGCTCGGCGCGTCGATAGAACACCCGAAACTCAAATACCACGTCAATCCGCCGCCGGACTTCGATAAATGGGCGAGGATATGCCTGAATATCGCGCGCCACTGCAACGAAGGCTGGGCGGGAGGCCACCATATGGGAATTGAGTACTGGGAAGTCTGGAATGAACCGGATTTCGAGGGCCCCGACCGCGAAAAAGACCAGATGTGGTCGGGGACCCGGCAGCAGTATTTCGAGCTGTACGCGGCGACGGCAAGGCTCTTTAAAAAGGGGATGCCGTATGTCAACATCGGGGGATATGCGGCGTGCAATTTCGGCTCGGATTATTTCCCGTCGTTTTTGCGGTATGTAAAGGACAACGGCTTGCCACTCGACTTTTTTTCATGGCATACCTATACAAAATCCGTAGAGGTCATAAAAAACACGTCGCGCCAAATCCGCGAAACCCTCGATAAATCCGGATTTTCCGGTATTCCGACGATTCTCGACGAATGGAACTGCATAAGCTGGAACAGCCTTTGGGGGGATATGTTCGGCGCCGGAGGCGATAAATCAAAATATGAGATATTCACCGAGGCGTCGGGGGAAGTGGGCGCTGCCTGCGCCGCCGCGACGCTTATCGCAATGCTCGATCTGCCAATTGACATAGCGACGCACTACGACGGGCATCCCACAAATATTTTCTGCACGATTTTTGACCGCTATGGCGTCCCCACAAAACAGTATTACGCCTTCGACGCCTTTAACAAAGTGAAGCAAACCGGAGCGCGCGTCAAAACGGAGTGCGACGTTCCCGATGTGTACATCACGGCCTCAGCTTCCCCAAACGACGAAAAATTCTGCGTTCTGATCGCAAACAACGACAATCAAAACGGATTTTACCAGTATGAAATCGAGGGGCTGCAAAATGACGCGCAGTATCTGTATGAGGCATATATGACGGATAAATACCGCGTGTTCGATAAAGTGGATGAAAAGATCTGCGCCGGAGCGGAGCTTTTGAAATCCGTGTATCTGTATCAGCACAGCTTCGCGCTTTTGTGTTTTACAAAAAAATAGGGAGGAAAAGATCATATGCGAAAAATATACGGCGCGGTTTTTTTGATTTTTTGCTTGGCTGCGGTTTTGGCTTTCGGCCCGGCGTGCGGAGGCGGTTCCGGCGGCGATAAAAATGCCGCGACGGAGCAAAACATGGCCGAAGCGGAAGCGCCCGGGCAAACCGAGGCCAAAACAGAGCATGACGTGCCCGATATCGACTTCGGCGGATACGAGTTCACGGTATTGGACCGGGAGGGATACGACGGGCTGTACTGGGTATCCGTCGATATGTACGCGGAAGCCGAAAACGGGGAACCCATCAACGACGCCGTTTTCAGGAGAAACGCGCGCCTCGAGGAAAAATTCAACATAAAGATCAAAGAAATCAAAAAGGAACCCGAGCTTTTGTCCTTCGCCCAAAAGAGCATCATGGCGGGTGACGAAGATTTCGACGTGGTATATCCCATCATGCAAAACGCGGGGGCCATGATCCAAAAGGGGCTGCTTGTCGATTTATACGGGCTGCCGTATTTGTCATTTGACAAGCCGTGGTGGAACAAAGTGACCAACGATTCCCTGACTGTCGGCAAAAAATTGTACTGCGCCGTGGGCAACATAGCGGTCATCACCAACGATGCGACATGGTCGGTTCTGTTCAACAAGGAAATAGCCAAAAATTATGAGCTGGGGGACCACTATCAATTGGTAAAAGAAGGCAAATGGACCCTCGACGCCATGCATCAAAACAGCAGAGAAGTGACGCAGGATCTAAACGGCGACGGCATTTTGGGCCTTGATGACCAGTGGGGCGCAGTGAACCAGCACGAGGGCGCCTACTGCCTGTTCGCCGCTTCCGGGCAGACGATCATACAAAAGGACGCCGACGATTTTCCGGCGCTCGCCTTGGACAACGACCGCACGGTATCCGTGCTGACAAAAGTCGTGGAGTTCATGTCGGACAATTACGCCCAGACAAAAGCCGAGGACTATATAGGCAAATACCCCGATATCTGGGCCGCAGTTATGAATACGTTCAGGGAAAACCGGAGCCTGTACGCGATCTGGCCGCTGAGGGCCGTTCCGGATATGCGGAGCATGGAATCGGACTTCGGAATACTGCCCCTGCCGAAATACGACGGGGCGCAGGATAAATATTACAGCGTGATGCAGTACAACAACGCGACCGTCATGTGCGTGCCGGTATCCGCCGGAAATCTTGAGCGCACGGGCGCGATCCTCGAGGCGTGGGCGGCCGAATCCGTGGACACGCTGACAAAGGCCTATTACGAGATAAACCTCAAGGGCAAATATTCGAGGGACGACGAATCTTCCGAAATGCTCGATCTGATATTGGCGAGGCGGGTCGCGGAGCTGGGATTGTTTTACAACTGGGCGGGAATGCAGGATTTCTTTATGGGGTTTTCGACGAGAAACACAATGGATTTTGCCTCCCAGTATGAAAAAGCGGAAAGCAAATGGCAGGCGGCAATCGACAAGACAATCGAGCAAATCGTAAATCCGGACAATTAAACGCCGTCTCTATTTTATGATTTCGGTTTTGTTGGGGCTGCTCCTGCCCTCCAGGTCGGGCAGCCGCTTCTCCAAGGCCGCAAACGATATCTCGATATCCTCATGGGCCTCCCAGTACGTCTTGCATCCCACCGTTATCATATCGCACGGTCGCAGCACGTTCCAGTTGAAGGTCAGCCCCACATACGGCGAGACACGCCCCGCCGCCATCGGCTTGATTGTCATCACCGGCTTTTTCGCGCCGTGTATGATCTGTATGATGCTCTCGATTTCGATCTGCATCAGAAATCCCATGCAGTTGAAAATCTGTATGTATGTCTGTACGTCGTACTCGTTCCAGTCGGAGTACATAATCAGTTCGGGCATGTGGGCGGAGAGCCCGGGTATCATGCCGTGGTCGCGGATCATGGAGAGGTAATCGGGCAGCCGCTCGATTGTGCGTTTGTTTTTGTTGACGAGCTGCTCGACGCTCGAGTGGTGGGGGAAGCAGAATTTCGCCCCGGTTTTCGCGCTGTTTTTGATTATCGCCTCGGTTTCCGCGCGGGCCTCTTTCGAATCGTCCACATTCATTCCCGGCGTGTCTATCCTTATGATCTCCCTGCCTGTTTTGTCTTCGAAATATTTGAGGGCGTCCGCGTTTATGCCCCCGCTTGTGCCGCCCATGATCGCGTTTATGCCGTAATTCGTGAATGTTTTGAGCATGGGAAACACATCCTCGGCGGTTTTGTTCGTCTCGCGGATGTCCATGTCAGCGGCGTGGCTCGTGTGGCTGTAGCCTGCGATCCAGTTGGTCCCGATGAGCATGCGGGGCAGGCTGACCCCGCCTACTTCGGTCCTCGGAAATTGCTTGTACTCTGCCATATTCGTTTCTCCTCAGCTTTTTTAAAATTTTTGTATTTTTGCCTTAATTATATCACGGGAAAAATATCTTGTCAACATTTATCCCAAAAAAATCAATAACAATCTTTAAGGAAGGAAACTCCAGCAATGAAAAAAGATGTACTGCTCGGCTTATGCCCCATAGGGAAATTTTTGTTTTCGCACGAAGACGCGATCAGGCAAAAAAAGACGGTTCAGCGCGTATTGCGTGAGCAAGGCGTCAGTTTTGCGGACTTGGACGCCGCGCTGCCTTCTACCGACGGGCTCATCAGGAGCCAGGACCAATGCGAAACCGCCGTAAATTATCTGCGCAGCCAAAAAATCGACGCGCTCTTTTTGCCCCACTGCAACTTCGGAACGGAAGGGGCAGCCGGGCTCATAGCGCGCGATCTGAAAGTTCCGGTTCTGCTGTGGGGCCCGCGCGACGATATGCCCTCAAAAGACGGCAGCCGCCTGCGCGACACGTTATGCGGGCTGCTCCCCTCGAGCAAGCTCGTAAACAAACTCACAAACGGCAAATTCACGTATATAAACAACTGCGCCGCCGACCATCCGTCGTTTGCCGCCGGGGTCGATCTGTTTATGCGCGCGGCTTCGGTGGTGAAAACGGCGAAGCGGATCAGAATCGGCTTGGTCGGCGCGCGGATCGACTTTTTTTGGAGCTGTATCGTAAATGAGGCGGAGCTGCTCGAGCGTTTCGGCGTCGAGGTCATGCCCTTTGAAATCGGGACGGTTCTGGACATGACAAAAGACGAACTCGCGCAAAACAAAAAAGAATGCGAGGCCGAGCTCGAAGCGCTCGAAGCGGACTGGTTGGATTCGTCGGGCATGAAAAAAGAGGAATTAAATAACGGGATAGCGCTGACCCGCGTGCTGCTGGAATTGAAGAAAAAGCACAAACTCGATGTGATCACCGCTCAGAATTTTTTCTCGCTCGCAAAAGCGATCGGCCCGGGAGGTTCGCTTTTTTCGCTTTTGACAAACGAAAAAATCCCGGTGGCGGATGAAGCGGACATACACGGGGCAGTGAGCCTCGCGCTGATCGAAGCGGCAAAAACCTCCGATGAAAGGGTGTTTTTCCCCGAATTCGTGATCAGGCACCCGTCCGACGACGACACGGTCTGCATGTGGCATGTGGGCGCCCCCGCCTCCATCCGCCACCAAAGCTGCGAAAAAGTGAAATTCATGCCGCCGTGGATCTTGCCCGGAGACGAGCCCACCCAGGCCCAGATGAGAATCAAGGACGGACCGCTGACCGTCTGCCGGTTTGACGGCGACAACGGAAAATACCGCTTGGGCGTGGGCGAAGGCGAAATCGTCGAGGGGCCCTACACGCGGGATTATTACGGGTGGCTGAAAGTGAACAATTGGGAAAAATGGGAAAGGCAGCTGATCATGGGGCCCTATATACATCACGTCGCCGCCGCGTACGGCAAATGCGCCGGCGCGCTGATTGAAGCGTGCAAATATTTGGAGCTCGAATCCGAAATTTTCGGAGGTTAGAAAACCCCTTATCGAGAGCGCCGTAAGAGCCCTTGCTAAAGCAATGGGGATATAAGGCGCAAGGAAAAAATATTTTCGAAAGCGTAGAAAAACGTTTGACAAGAGCAACGATTTGTGATATAATATAATGTGAGGAGGTGAGTTCGATGAAGCGAAGTGAAG
>WQXD01000241.1 GCA_009785015.1 Oscillospiraceae bacterium
ATGAGCGACGAATGCGTATTCGCAGAGCTCGGCGAGCCGGGGGCTCCGTGGGGCCATACCCCCATAGAGCGCAGAATTGAATTAAACAAGCGCTACAACGACAAAGCGGAAAAAATCGTGGGGAAGCGGCTGCTGGGCGAGAGCTTCGCCCCGCCCGAAGCGGCGCTGCCCGCAGTCAGGCGGATCGGGGAGGTATTCGGGGGCAGGTATATCTGGCAAAGCGAGACCGAATGGCTTGAAAGTGATATAAAGACGCCCCGAGCGCTCGAAGAACAATTGGATAAAATAGACAAAATGGATCTGCGCGGGTTTATACTGCCCGAAAACTGGGAAGAGCAGCGCAAAATAAAATTCGAAAAATACGGGACGCTGCCGGGCAGTTATCACGGCATACGCGGCCCCGTCACCCTGGCGTGCTCTATATACGGCATAGAAAACCTGATATACCTGATAGAAGACGAGCCCGATCTGGCAAAACGCTTCTCGGACGCGATTGCGAAGGTGACAATCGAAATGGCGGAGATCATGGACGGGGAGGCGCACAGGGAAAACTCTTACGGCTTCGGCTTCAATGACGACAATTGCTGTATGCTCAACGCCGAAATGTACGAATTTTTCGGCGCACCGGTATTAGAGCGGGTTTTCGGGCGCTTTTGCCCCGAGGCGCGCCATTTCCGCTATCAGCATTCCGACAGCGCGATGGAACATCTGCTGCCTGTGCTGAGCAGGTTTGATTTTCACGGGGTGAATTTCGGCCCGAGCGTCACCATAGACAAAATCAGGAAGTATATGCCAAACACCCGGATAGACGGCTGCTTAGCCCCCTTCACCTTTATGAACAACGACCAAAGGCGGATCATATCCGAAGTGAAGCGCGACTGCGAAATGGCGAAGCTGTACGGCAGGGGCGTAAATATCGCCACTGCGGGCTCGATAAACAACGGCTCTTTGTTGGAGAGCATGAGAGCGGTGATGTGGGCCATATGCGAATATGGCAGATATTGAATCTAAATCTAAGTACATATCCATTTTTACTTAGTGAATAGACCTCTTGAATAACTGTCATTGCGAGGCGACTTGTCGCCGTGGCAATCCAAAAAAACCGATATTCCGAGGTACTGGATTGCTTCGCTGCGCTCGCAATGACCCCGAATGTAGAGGTTATGCATGAAGTCTATTGATGATTACAAATGGGGTTTCAAAGAGATATTAGAAAAAATCGCATATAATTATTTAACCGAGGGATGAAATTATGCAAAGCGAATCGAACCGGATTGAATACAAAGAGATTTTAAACGACAAATTGGAGCGTTCAGTTATTTCTTTTCTCAACAGCCAGGCAGGGGGCAGACTTTATATCGGCGTCAATGACGAGGGCGTAGCAGTCGGAATCGAAAATATCGACGATACGCAAAAAAGAATCATCGACCGGATCAAAAACAACATTCAAACCAATACGCTCGGACTGTTTGACGTGATAGTTGAGGAATACGGGTATTGCAGCTTAATCAAGGCAATGGATAAAATTTTGGATCGAATGATCGTCGAAAACAAGACTTTCGCCAAAATAACCGAAAAGCAGCGGATCGAAAAAAATCTGGTCGACAAAACCGCTTTAAGAGAGTTTATCATCAACGCGTTCGCGCACAACGATTATTCAAACGGCGACACGCCGATTTTTGAGATTTTTTCTGACCGGATCAGCATCACATCATATGGCGGATTGGTCGAGGGATTAAGCCAGGACGAATTTTTCGAATGCTGCTCAAGGCCGCGAAACCGTGAAATAATGCGCATTTTCAAGGATTTAAAATATGTTGAGCAGCTTGGATCGGGTACGCGCCGAACATTCAAAGTTTACGACAACAGCATTTTCAAGTTCACGCCTAACTTTATGTTCGTCAATTTTCCTTTTAATATTGATGAACTTTATAGGGAACTTTATATGGAACCAGAAAAGTTCCCTATAAATGAAACGGGACAAAAAATCCTCGATTTAATCCGGGAAAACAATCGAATAACCGGCTCGGAAATTGCCGATAAATTGAATATGACGCGCAGAAGCATTACGAAAAATATGAAAGCTCTGAAAGAAAACGGCATCATCAAAAGAATTGGCAGCAATAAATCAGGAACTTGGGAATTTACCGGCAAATAGGCGAAACAATCAAGCATTGGGAAAAAATCCATTTGACAAAAAAATATATCCGGGGTACAATAATATCACTGTTGGAGAGCATGAGAGCGGTGATGTGGGCCATATGCGAATATGGCAGATATTGAAATTCTAAATCTTGACTGTGACTTCCCCGCTTGACAGCGGCAAAATTCGGCCGTCGTCTTTTTTTACGATCAAGCGGCCCGTTTCGTCGATATCGACGGCGAGGGCCTCATATGTCTCGTTTGAATTTGAGACCCATACCCTTTTGCCGAGCATGAAAAGGCGTTTTTTGTACTCGCCGAGCGTCTCTTTCTCGTCAATGTTTTCAAAATCCGCCATGTGGTTTATAATCCCCGCGGCGAGCCTGTTTCTTGTCACGGCCGGCTCTTCCCCTTGGAAAACGGCCCCGGCGATATTTTTGAGCTCTTCGGGAAAATCCGATTCGTCTGCGGTGACATTGACCCCGATACCCACGACTGCCCGCTTTATGCCGCCGCTTTGGAAATCCGCGGCCGCTTCCGTCAAAATGCCGCATATTTTTTTGCCGTCTAAAAAAATATCGTTGACCCATTTGATCCGCGGCTCTTTTTTTGCCGCCTCCTCAATGGCCCTGCACACCGAGACGGCGGCGTACAAGGTGACAAGCGTCGGAGAGAGCGCCCGGGGGCGTACTATGAAACTCATGTATATCCCCCTATTGGGCGGCGAAAAAAAACTGCGGCCGTAGCGCCCCTTTCCGGCGCTCTGGCAGTCGGCTATGACAACAGTGCCGGGCTTTGCACCCGACGCGGCCAGTTCTTTCGCGGTTTTGTTGGTGGATTCCAAGGATATGTGGATATTTATTTTTCCGGCCGTTTTTTTGTCCGATAAAAACGGGAGCATACCCGAAACGGATAAAATGTCGTCTTCGCGTTTTTTTGTACTCATATATCACACAGCGTCATTATTTTTGGGATGTAATTTCAATATGGATAAAAGTAAATCGAAATTTTCGGTACGGGACCTCTGCCTTATCGGGATATTTACCGCAGTCATCGCGGTGGCGTCGCAGCTCGGCATCCCGATGCCCTACGGCGTACCCATGACATTGCAGACTTTGGTCATACCGCTCGCCGGGGTGGCCCTCGGCGCGAAAAACGGCGCCGCGTCCGCGCTGATCTATGTGGCCCTCGGCGCGGCGGGGGTTCCCGTTTTTGCGGGATATACGGGCGGTCTGGCGGTTGTCTTCGGGGTGACCGGCGGCTTTATTCTTTCATTTCCGGCAATGGCTTTCGCCGCCGGGATTGGGACAAAAAAAAACAAGGCGGTATGGCTGATACCGGGGCTCGCCGCCGGGGCGGCGTTCAATTATATCTGCGGAATGCTGTGGTTTGGCTTTGCGGCGGGCGTCGATCTGAAAACCGCTTTTACGGCCTGTGTTTTGCCTTTTATCCCGACAGCGGTGATAAAAATCGTTTTGGCCGCCGTACTTGGCAGCCAAATCAGGCGCGCGCTTAAAAAATGACACGCAATTGGCCCGTCCTGCGGGACTTGAACCCGCAACCGCCGGAATCGGAATCCGGTACTCTATCCAAATTGAGCTAAGAACGGACGACTGAGAATATTATACCACAGCTTTTACAAAAAAGCAACATAAATATATCTTATATCCTACATTTAAAATAATTATAGCCAAACATATTGCATTATTATTCACTCCATGGTATAATAATGCAAATAAGCGTTATTTTTGGGAGGTAAAAAGTGGCGAAATTCAAAATATTTGTAGACGGGAGAGAAGGCACCACGGGACTTGAGATCGACGGGCGGCTCGCAGGGCGGGACGATATCGAGATTTTGGCGATAGATCCGAAAAAAAGAAAAGACCCAAACGAGAAAAAAAAATATATGAACAGCGCCGATGTTGTTTTTTTGTGCCTGCCCGACGAAGCCGCCGTGGAATCCGCGGCGCTTGTCGACAACCCCGAAACCCGCGTGATAGATGCGAGCACTGCGCACAGGGTCGCCGACGGCTGGGTTTACGGGCTCCCGGAACTCAGCTCAGAGCACAGGCAAAACGTGCAAAAGGCGAAAAGGCTGTCAAACCCCGGCTGTTTTGCCACCGGATTTGCGGCGCTGATGTACCCGTTGGTAAAAGAACATATAATTCCGGCGGCTTATCCCGTTTGCTGCCACTCGGTCACGGGTTACAGCGGCGGAGGCAGGCGGCTCATCGAAATGTTTGAATCCCGGGAAAACGAAAAAAAATGGAACAGCCCCTGTTTTTACGCGCTGAACCTGCGCCACAAGCACCTGCCCGAGATGCAAAAGCACAGCCGGCTCGAAAAAGCTCCCATATTCACCCCGATCATCGGAAAATACTACCGAGGGATGACGGTCGCGGTACCGCTGTGCTTGGATCAACCGGGCATAAAAGCAAACGCCGCTCAAATAAACGAATTTTACAGGGACTATTATCACGGCGAAAATTTTGTGAAGGTGATGCCGTTTGGCATCCAGGGTGAATTTGAAGGGGGATATATGGACGCCGAAGGGTGCAATTACACAAACAACTTGGAAATCATGACTTTCGGGGACGATGAGCAGCTTTTGCTGGCTGCGAGGTTGGACAATCTGGGCAAAGGGGCCTCCGGGGCGGCGGTCCAGAATATGAACATAATGCTCGGTATCGAGGAAACATACGGATTACTTACTATGAAAGGAATAGGCGAAAAGTGAAAAAGAATACAAAATTTATCGAGGGCGGCGTGGTGGCGCCGCAGGGGTTTTTGGCGGCCGGGGTGCACTGCGGGCTGCGCAAAAACAAAATAAAAAAAGATCTGGCGATGATTTTTTCAAAAGAAGGCAGGCAGTGCGCGGCGGCGGCGGTATACACGAAAAACAAGGTCGCGGGCGCGCCCATAACGGTCACGAAAAAACATTTGGAAAACGGTTTCGCGAAGGCGCTGATATGCAACAGCGGCATAGCGAACACGTGCAGTCCGGACGGGCTCGAAAAAGCTTTTGCCATGTGTGAAATAACCGCCGGCGTTTTAAAAGTGGAGACAAGCGACGTGATTGTGGCCTCAACCGGAGTCATAGGGGCGGCTTTGCCCATCGAGCCCATACAAAACGCGCTTCCCGCCTTAAAGGAGGCGCTCGGGGATACAAACGAAGCGGGCGAGGACGCCGCCATCGCCATAATGACCACCGACACGCGCAAAAAAGAATACGCGGTCGAGTTTTTGCTGGAGGGACGCCCTGCGAGAATCGGCCTGATCGCCAAAGGCTCCGGGATGATCGAGCCGAACATGGCCACAATGCTGTGCTTTGTCACGACAGACGTTTCCATATCGCCCGAAATGCTGCAGGAGGCCTTGAGCGAGGCGGTGTCGGATAGCTTCAACATGGTGAGCATCGACGGCGACACGAGCACAAACGACATGGTGAGCATCATGGCTTCGGGGCTCTGCGGCAACGGAGAGATAACAAAAAAAGACGACAAATATGAGAGCTTCAAGGGGGCGCTCTGCCTCATATGCGAAGAAGTCTCAAAGGCGATCGCCTTTGACGGCGAGGGCGCGACCAAACTCTTGGAGTGCCGGATTTTAAACGCGGATACAAAGCAAAACGCGAAAAAACTCGCCAAGTCCGTGATAAAATC
>WQXD01000242.1 GCA_009785015.1 Oscillospiraceae bacterium
AGACAGAGATGCATATACGGCGGCGGCTGAACATTTGCTGTATCCCGTGGATAAATTGCCTTATGTGGATCTGAGCAGGCCCTATTGGTGCCAATTGCCAAATCGGCAGCTTACGGTCGCCGGGCGGCTATATTGGGGATTCAGCGACGATATGCTGTCGTTTTTTGAAGCGACTATTTTAACGTATTTCAACAAAAGACAAGTTCTCGAATTGGGATTGGAAGATTTATACGATCTGGTCAGGAGCGGCAACTGGACGCAGGATAAATTTTATGAGTTCGCAAGGGCTGCAATAAGAGACCTTGACGGCGACGGCAGAATGACCGAAGCCGACAACTGGGGGCTTGCAAGCGATAACGATTATATTTATTATTCTTTCTGGAGCGGCGCGGGGGTTATTACGGTGGATAAAGACGAAAATGACATACCGTATTTTTCAGTTCCCGGGAATCAGAAACTGTTTGATATAGCCTCAAGGGTCATTTCCGAATTTAAAACAGAGGGGTTGGCCCTGGATTCGGCAAGAGTCCCCCTGACGTCTTACGGCGGCATGGCGGACGGAAGTTCGGATGCGCGCATATCATTTTTCAGGTCGGGACACAGTTTGTTTTCAATCGGGGCTATACCCGAAATGGTTCAGCTCAGGGATATGCCGGACGATTTCGGCGTATTGCCCCTGCCTAAATACAACTCTGATCAAGAGCAGTACTATTCGCGGGTTATCGGGGGATTTCCGTTTGTAATACCCACAACGAATCCCAAACCGGAAATAGCGGGCGTGGTCATGGAAGTCATGGCTTGTTCCGCGCGAAATGAAATTATTCCGGCATATTACGAATCGGCCTTAAAAACCAAATATTCGCGCGACGCCGACACGGCAGAAATGCTCGATTTAATATTCGATACAAGAATGTATGATTTGGGCGATACGATTTGGTGTATGACGATTAGGAATGATTATGCGAATATATTCGCAAGGGGCGAAGATAATTTTTCATCGTTTACGGAAAGCAAGCGAAATAGCTATGAAACGGCTATAGAAAAAGCGGTCGCCGGTATTTTAGAAAACGAAAACTGACAGAGAGGTTGTAAAAAATTTCATGAAAAAAGAATTAAAAATCGGATTTGTCCCGTCAAGCTGGGAATCATGGGACGGCAATCAGCATACCGGACGGCTTGCCGAAAAAATGCGCGACAGATGCGTCGCCGCAATGGAGAATATCGGAACGGCGAAAATTATCGTGCCGGGAAAAGATTTGACCGACGGAGGACTTGTCGGATCAATCGAGGACGGCAAAAAAGCCGCAGAATTATTTTTGCGAGAGAATATCGACGCGCTCGCAATCGGCAATATGAACTTCGGACTGGAAGTAGCCGTCGGCGAAGTGTTGTCATATATGCGAAAAGATTTGCCGATCTTACATTTCTGCACACGTTCCGGTCCGATCTCAGAAAAAGGCAACCGTTCGACGGATAACTGGTGCGGGCAGTTTATGACTGTTTCGGCAATCAAACGCAGAGGTTTTACATATACGCATATATTGACCTGTAACCCCGAAGAAGAGCGTTTTACGAAAGAATACGCGAATTTCGTTCGCGCCATGTACGCGCTTAAATCGTTCAAACAGGCTAAAATAGGACAGCTCGGAACGCGTCCCATGCTTTTTGAATCGCAGTATTTCAGCGAAGAAAATTTTCAGAGGCAGTTCGGGCAGATGCTGAGAACGATGGATTTAGCAACTGTATTTGACAGAATGGATAATATAAAAAACGATGATCCCGAAGTTCTCGAAACGGTCAGGCAACTCGAAAATATCGAATGTCTGTTAAAAAAAGAAAAGCTGCCGGTAATCGCAAAGTACGAAGTCGCGCTCAAACGCATATACGATGAACTCGGCGCGGACTGCATCGCGGTATCATGCTGGGAAATGTTACAGACAAGATACGGCATAGCGGGCTGTTCGACGTTTGCGCGGCTCAACGACCAGGGATATATAACGGCGTGCGAAGTTGATATACTCGGCGCGTCAAGTATGCTTGCGGCTTACGCCGCAGGACTTGAACAAACGCCGCCTATATTTATCGACTGGACTGACCTGCACCCGAGCGAAGAAAATTGCTGGCTTGCGTGGCACTGCGGAAACGCCGCCCCGAGCCAATGCGCCAAAAGCTGCGCGCCGAAACTCATGTCAAACGAACGTCTTGAACTGTGGAGCGACAAATGCGACGGCACGGTCGAATTTAACATTGCGCCCGGAAAAGTTACGTGTCTGCGCCTTGTTGAGTATGACAACGAATACACGATGTTTATCGGCACGGGCGAAATAATTGATATAGAGCCGTTTATCAGAGGCTCATACGGCTGGATAAAAGTCAAAGATATAGGGGATTGGGAACGTAAAATGATCGACGTTGGGGTTATACATCACGGCGTATTGATACGCGACGAAAAAGTTGCCGACGCGCTTGAACTGTTCTGCAAATACGCGGGAATAAAAGTAGTCAGAGCGGAATAGGGGATACAAAGATTATGAATAAAACAAATAAAATGCTGAAAGCGACGCTCGTCGCGCCCGAAAAAATAATAATCGAAGAAACAGATATTCCCAAACCCAGAGAAAATCAGATTCTGATAAAAATAGAGCGTATAGGAGTTTGCGGATCGGATCCCACGATTTATTTCGGCAAACATCCGTATGTTTCGTATCCCGTCGTCATGGGGCATGAATTCGCCGGAACTGTCGCCGCGCTTGGAAACGGTGTAAAAAGTCCGGCTGTCGGTACAAGAGTTTCTGTAATTCCCCATTTAGTCTGCGGCGAATGTGAAGCGTGCGGCAACGAGATATATAATTTTTGCGAATCGCTCAGATGCACAGGCGCGGAAGCCGACGGCGCGCACTGCGAATATATCGCAATGCCCAAAGAAATGGTTCTGCCCATTCCCGACAGTATGTCTATGGACGACGCGGCGATGGTCGAGCCTGCCTGTGTCGCGTATCACGCCGCGAAACGCGGTGAAATCAAGCCTGACGATATTGTTTTGATAATCGGCGCGGGGCCTATCGGTAATTTTTGTATGCAGTCGTGCAAGGCTTTGGGAGCGAAAAAAGTTTATGTCGCCGACTTGGACTCCGAACGGCTGGAAATTGCTTTGGCTCTGGGTGCGGACGGAGTGATCGATGTATCAAAAGAAAGCCTTGATAATATCATTGAAAAACCGGACGTGTTTTTTGACTGCGTGGGAGAAAAAGGCAGAGTATTAAACGATATTCTCAAAATGGCGAAGCGAGGAACGCGGGTAGTCATGGTCGGGGTTTTACAAAACGAATACGATATTCCGTTATTGCCCGATTTTGTTCAGCACGAATTGAGATTGTCCGGCACAACGATGTACACTCCCACAGATTATCGTGAGATGATCGAACTTATGAGTGCGGGAAAAATCAGAACGCAGGGCATGATCACGCACTATTTTGATTTATCGCAAATAATCGAAGTTTTTAATATGATAGCGAAACGCGAAATAAAATTTTTTAAGATGATTTTTAAGGTTTGAGTTTATGGCGTTTTTAGGAGTAGATTTAGGCAGCAGTAGCTGCAAAGCGGCGGTTTTCACGGAAAACGGCGATATGATCGCTTCATCGTCGGCAAATTATACCTGTGTTTATCCAAAAGGCGGCTTTGCCGAATGCGAGCCGGAATTGATTTGGGACGCTTTTGTGCGTTCTGTGCGCGGTATCGGAAAAGCCGGAAATGAAGTTGAGGCGATGTGTATATCCACTCACGGCGAAACGATAATCCCCGTCAACAAGCATGGCGGCTGTGCTGCGAACGCGATCATGAATTCGGATAACCGTGCCGCAGAGCTGACAAAAGAACTTGAAAATTTGATAGGGCGGGAAAATTTTTATAAAATCACAGGACTGCCGGCAAGCGTGACGTTTTCAATCGGCAAAATAATGTGGTTAAAAAAATATGCGACGGATATATATGATAAAACTGCGGTTTTTCATTCGCCTCACAGTTATCTGCTTTGCAGAATGGGAATCGCGCCCGTTTGCGATTATACTATTGCGTCGAGATATTTGGCGTTTGACATGTCGTTATGCGAATGGTCGAAGGAAATATTGTCTGCGTCGGAAATTGAAAAAAATAAATTGCCCGAAATTGCCGAAGCCGGTACGATATGCGGTATCCTTTCTGATACAACAGCATCGCTGTTAGGATTAAATGCGGGTATTCCCGTCGTTGCCGGAGGGCACGACCAGCCGTGTGCGTTTGTCGGCACAGGCGTTACCGAAACGGGTAAAGCCACGGTTTCGGCAGGGACTTATGAAGTTTTGGGTGTTACTTCGGAGAATCCGCCCGCATTTGATATCGGTGTCAAGTCGGGGGTCCACACAACACGGCATATTATTAAAGGCTGCTATTTTATTTTCGGATTTTTCGGCGGCGGTCATTTATCCTCATGGATTTACAATTTGATCGGCGGCGGGGATTACGCAAAGTATGAACAGGAAGCGGCAGCGTTTGACGCGCCGACGAATATCTTGATTACGCCGCACCTTACCGGCAGCGGCACGCCGGATTTTGACGAGAACGCTTCGGGAATAATAGCCGGAATAACTCCGGCGGCAACCGCGGGGATTATTTACAGAGCGGCTTATGAGGGCATAGCCTGCGAGCTTTCTAATATTATAGATATATTTGAATCCGCCGGAATATCTTTTTCGGACCTGATAATATTCGGAGGCAACGCAAAATCGGATATTTCGGTTCAACTCAGAGCAGATATATGTAATAAGACTTTTGTAAGAACGCAAATAAGCGACGTCGTCGCAAGGGGTGCGGCAAAAATTGCGGCGCGTGCTGTGGGAATCGATATTGAAACGGGAATAACAGGAACAGATATATTCTCCCCGCTGTCCGAAAGAGCAAAAGCGTATTTGAATCAAAAGAAAAAGTACAGGTTATTATCAAAAATATATTAATCCAGAATCGCGTCGATAAATGCCACGGCGCTTTCCGCGGATTCATCCCAGAATCCTTTTGACGGCGCGAACACACATTCCCCCGCTTTCTCTCTCCATAAGAGGCTAATTCTGTACGTCTATACGAACAATAACCGCGCAATTCATATTTATAGGAAATATGAATTAAAATTATGGGAATCGATTATGACATGGGTTGCAAACCTACATCGTCGCACTATATCATGCAAAGGGATATACATTAAAATCAGGATAATCCTATCAGGGCTTCCGTTGGAGGCTCTGATTTTTTTGTCTTTATGCCCCAATATTTTCGGTATTATCACAACTTTTAATTATATATTATTTTATATAATTAATACGGTGAATAATATACGAGTAAAAATTTAATATAAGATAATTATCAAGCCTGCTCGGATTATTTCCGAGCGGCTTTTTATTCAATGCGAATGCAGCTTTATTTGTCTTCTCGTATAAAATATAAAAAACCGCATACATTTTATGTTATCTAAATCGTATGCGTTTTATGTTTCTAAAATAATTAACATTTTGTAGCGCATGAAAATATTCAGTTTACGATTGGATTTATGTCATTCAATAATGATATAATCGAAAATAATGGGGGGTGATATGGTGAGCAAAATTGATTTTAATAACATAAACGACGAGATTGTATATAAAGTCTTTGAGGTTGACGGCAACGAAGCCGAAGCGTTAAACGACAGCTACTTAGAACTCTTTGAACTTATTGGGCG
>WQXD01000243.1 GCA_009785015.1 Oscillospiraceae bacterium
CCCAAATCTATATAAATCCCGGCAATCTGATTGTAATACTCAATCGCCTTGTCCGTATCGCCCGCGTTCCTTGCCGCTATCGCCGTCACCGTCAGACTATTTATAATTTCCATCTGCGCGTCGTAAAGCTCCCGGCTCCTCTTTTCCGCTTCGCTCGTGATAATGTCAATCTGCGCCTTCTCCTTTTCAACCAGCTTCCTTTCGGCGTCCACGATTTTAAGCTGCAGGTTTTTTCTCTTCTCAAAATCTTCGGTCAGCTCTATGAATTTAAGAGCCTTGTTGTAATTCAACAGAGCCTGCGCGTATAATCCGCTAAGCTCGTACATTTCGCCGAGCGAAGTAAGATTTGCGGCTTCGAGAAAATAGTTTATTTTGCGAAGCGTATCGCGGCTCACCGTCACAAGCTCAAGCTCGATATGCTCGTCCGCCTCGTTCCTGATATAAATATAAAGCGTTTTCGCGTTTGAATAACTGCCCAGAGCAATCATGTTGTCCGCTTCCTCAATAGCCGAGAACAAAGCGGCGCGGTCCCTGACTTTTCTTATCAGTTCCCGTTTCTCTTTGATATACTGGAAGTTGCCCGTGTTTAATTTTTTCGCGAGTTCGTCGGCGGCACTGTACCGTTCCGAAGCCTTGATGTAATTGCCGAAACACGAATACCGCACACCTTCCCGGTCAAGTGCGATTATCTCATCCAACGCGACTCTGTCGGAGTGCCGTATCAAAAGTGTGACCACCAAAATAATAATTATCAGAACAAGCAGGATAATCCCCACTATAATCAAAATCTTACGCCGTTTTTTTATCTTAGCGGTATCTTCTTTAAATGTCTTGGCAATAGCGATAGACACGATAGTGTAGCTCCGAACCGTTTGGAACTGTTGGACATTCAACAGCATTTCCTCAATGTTCAGCAAAAATTCGGAATTGGTTTTTGCATCCTCATATGCGTCGGTTATCTCAACGCCGCGCTTACCCGGGCTTATGTCGTTCATACCCGCATTCCCATACGCGAGGAGTTTGTTCCACGCGTTACAGGTCATCATGACCAATGAGGAGTGCTCATGCAAGGCTATCTTTTTGGATACGGCGACCTCAAGTCTTTTGTCTTTGCCCAGATACTGAATCAGGTTGTTTGCTTCGCTTATATCAAGCTTTCTATCGGCTTCATTTATATAACCGTCGATTATATCCTGATAACGCGTTTGCGTCTTGCTCTCATACGTAAGTTGGTTATCGCTCACTATAAACAATTTGATGCTGCCGCACCCCGCATGTCTTATCCTCGTGTAGTCGGAGACAACGACAAATATACTCGCCTCTAACTTGTTGCTGGTGCTGTGCGCCTTTAGTTGGTCGTTCGCATAATTTATATATTTTTTTATTTTCGAAGCCCTTATCGATGGCTCCCTCTGGAATATCGACAAAACCGATTCGACGGCAAGCTGCTCGCTTTTTATATCGACGGAATCGTCATATCCCTCCGCGACCGCATAGCAAACATAATTGCTGAGAGGCACATACGCGAAATATGTTCTCTCTCTCGCGTCAAGCCCTTTTTCAGAAATATAATCCGATTCAAACCGACTGTTTAATCTTCTCATAACAAACCCTCAAGCAGCACAACTGTGGCGTTTTCAGCATCTTTAATATTTTTCCGGTTTATTTCCTCGATGATCCTTACCGATTTATTGTATGCGCGTTCTTCAAAAGACCCGCGCGCTTTTTTGCCGCTTTTTTCCTCTTGCAGAAATTGCAACATTTCCACCTGAGTAAGAGCACTGCAAACCCCCCGCGAAGCCATCATAAAATTTTCCGCCGACTTTATTTCGTAAATATTATTAAAACTAATACCGTGAATATTTCTTATATTCCTATAGTCATATACAAATATACTTATATCGCCGACTGAATAAAAATACGCTGTGCCGTCCGAAACACACAGAACGGATAATGACAGCCCTGGCATCCTGCCTCTGTAAATATAATCTTTCACGTTCTGCCTGATATTTAAGACCGCTTTGTTCACAACTTCGTCAAAATGATTTTTATTCAATATTTTTTCGGTAAACACGCCCGCCATATTTTCGACTCCTATCACCGCCGCCTTTCTGCCGTTCACATGGTCTATACCACCGTCGGCCATGACAGCGACAAGATTCGGTTCGGAAAACACCGCGAAATAATTGCTCTGATTCTCCATTGAACCGATAGTCTGCGCATTTCCTATAATATATTTTATTTGTTTTTTGTTATCTTTCATAAAATTATTTTTCTTCCCAACGGAAATAAAAATTACCTCCGTCATCGCTGCATAACGGTACAAATAAAAATTCGCTTTTCCCTATTTTTATTTTCGTCCCCGCCGAAATCTCTTTCGATTCGTTTATCGCTTCCCACCTGTCCTCGTTGTCAAAGACATAGGCAAGCCCATGAGAACTGCCCGACTGTATTGTGGTTTTGTTCTTCTGCGGGTCATAAATTATAATCGCGTGGTTGCGCTCGTCTACGCTGTCGTCGTTTAAAATCCTCAAATCCATGTCTTTGGCGCGCCCTATAAAATTTTTTTCCGGCACAATTCTATAATCTTTGCCCTCAGAAGGTCCGTTGATGCAGACTAACCAGCCCGTCACGGGTTTCATCGGCTCCAGATCCATCAAATCTCTGTTTACGTACATTCCCTGAGGATCCTCGCCGGATCCCGGATTTGAGCTCACAGACAAACTGCAGTACGGGCATATGCCCCCGTGCCGCTTTTCGCTGAACAAATGTCCGTTCTGACAACGTTTTAAACTCATATTAAAAATTCCTCCAAACCTATATAACAACTATATAACTTATCTGACGATAATCCTTTCACCCGCAATTTCGATTACGTCGTTCTTTCCCATAAGACACGGTTTACCGGTTCTCAGCCTCCGGAAAATACTGTCGTGCTCTTTTTTTATCCCTACGCCGTATGATTCTGAAACCGCTTCTATGTACCAGTAATTTTTTTCCAGATTTAGAACGGCGTATTCATATTTGAACGCACCGCCTGTACCAGAATATTCCAATTCGTTTTCATCGCGGTTGCTTTTTCCTATGATAAGAGCTTTTTTATTTGCCAGTTGATATTCGGATTTAATGTCCCCTGATTCTTTCAGCACAGTCAATTTGGAAACGTACGGAAAAGCCTGATTCCCATCGGGCTCGGACTGCGCTTTTTTTCTACTTGCCACATAAATAAGACCAACGATGCCTACTATGAAAAATACTGCATTTTGAATCAGCACAACAAAGGCAATACCGAAAATACTCTCGGCAACGGATATGCTGTCTCCCAGTAACAGATAAATAAAAACACCTGCGCCCGCAGCGCATGAAACAACGCATAAAATAAAGAATACGTCAATAATAATCAAAAAAGTTTTATTTCGCATAAAAAAAGCCTCATAAATTAGACCGGGAGTGCGCACGCGCCAGTCGCATTACGAAAGCGGCACGCATCTCCTCGGCAGATCGATTTTCTTAAGTGTGATTAAAAATAAATATTATTCTATGGTTACGTCGGCAACTTGGTCTTCTTTTTGTTTGAGTACGAGTGTAAAGATCCCATCGGTTTTACCGAAACTCTCGGTGTACGAGATGACGAAAGCCTGCGGAAGTGTGTATTTACGCGTTACAGCCGCGTGCATATACTCTAATGTTACCTCCTTGTAGCTTTCCAAAAGCGACGGTTTTACAAGAGACCATTTAGCGATATCCCGCATATTATTAGGCATTGCTACGTTGCCGTCCATAAACGATATTCTGCCTTTGATGGTAACCAATACTTTCAAATCGGTTGAACGCGCATTTGAAGCATCCGGGATTTTTGAGACAAACTCGACTTCCAGTATCTCGGCGCTAAGTTCCGCCACGCCGTCAATAATTACTTTGTATTCCATAACTGTGCCCCTCCGTTTTAATTTTTAATTTTAATTTTAATTTTAATTTTAATTTTTTCAATTGGAACTGATATCCACTTCCATGTTTTCCTCAACGCCGCCGAAAGTGATTCCGATGTTGTATTTGTTTCCATCCACTCCGGTCGGTGTGATGCTGTCATCCTGGCGCAGTATGGAATTCAAATAATTACCCGACGCCATAAGCTGCCACTGAGTTACCTCGCCAGATTTAAAGAGCCTGTCAAGCCTGTCTTTCTTGAAGTCGTCGGTCACCGCCTTGATGTACCTGTAAATGCACGTGCGCGCCGTCTCTTTGAATACGCTCTCATACCCGGCGCCGTCCAGCATTTTCAGACACCTCGCTTTATAGACATAAATGGATTTAACCGGCTGATTGTTTATGTATATATTGTCCGAAGAGAAAACAAACCCGAACTGGTTCATATTCAATATGTTCTTCGTGTATTCCGTATATCCGCCTATTTCTTTTGCCATTGTCGTCGGGACAAATTTCGCGTCCGCTTCAATGTCGAAGCGCACCCCCGGAAACTCGGACCTGATCCCGCGCTGGAACCGCGACTCCAAATATTTCGGGCACTGGCATGCGGCTATAAGTCCAGCCGCAACGTGCGCCGCGCTTATATATACCCCGTACATCCAGAATTTCGCCGATTCTTCCCTGTCCGCGGAAAATATCAGTTCGCCTTTCGAGGTCGTGACGGCCGGTGCGCCGAAATCGACCCTGGATTTATCATTTGGTATTACTGTAAAATTCGGGAAGCACGGTATCGCGTATTTACTGTAATCCGCGCCTGCCAGATCGTTTGTTTTATATATATATTTACTCACGTCCCCCGTAGCCATTCCCATAAACGAAGTCTCTTCATTCGTTTCAAACCCGAAGAACACCTGTACCTTGTAATCCTTCACGCAGTTGAGCAGATTTTGCAGCGTGGATATTTCGACCGGCGCGATCTTGGCGCCTGAATCTATGTCCCCCGTGTAGCCGTAAGCCCGCATCTCTTCAAGGTCGATGTCCGCAAGCTCGCTGAAATCGGAGAACTGTATATCCGGGACTATTCCGAACCATACCGTGTTCGTGTAGTCCGTCGTGGTGTTTACTGTGTTCAGGTATGCCGACAGCCTTTCCAATTGTTCTGATTCCGCGAGTTCGTCGACATGGCAATTCACAACGAGCAGGGATGGCTGCATCAATTTGGTTTTCGGCTTGTATTGATCAAAGAAAGCTTTTACGTTCAGGATCTTTTCGATAAGCGGTTTCGCGGTGCGTATGAACGCTTTCTGCCACGATGCGTTTATCTGCGAATAGAGGTTGTATTTTTTGATTTTTTCCTCCGCCGTCATGACCTGAAAACTTACGGGCACCTTGTCGGTAAAGGCGCATACCGCGAGCTCTCTCATCAACGAGCCTTTTTCCTTCTCCGCATCGTAATCTATCCCGGTGCCTTTGTACAGCTCTACCATGCTTTCGTCGAATTGTTTTTCTATTCTCTCGATGGATAGCTGTTTATAATCTTCGAGTTTGAGACGTTTCGGTTTTGCCGGAGCTTCGCCGTCCGATTCGCCCTGCCGGCTCACGATGTCTTTCGTGCTCGCGCTTACAAGCCACTTACGTTCTTCGTCGTTGAACCCCGCATCAGGCGCGGACGTACCTTCGCCGGCGGCCAGTTCTCCCGCAATTTCGGTTTTGCCCGAACCGAGCATACATCCAGGCGGGGGCGACTTGAACACGTGCATATCGCCGTCTTCGCCGCTGAAAACCGTCTGGACGACACGTA
>WQXD01000244.1 GCA_009785015.1 Oscillospiraceae bacterium
CGGATGCCATGCCATATCATATCGGGTCAGTTTTTTGCCCTCCCTGGCCGCTTTGGCTATCTGCTTTTTGCTGTACGCTACATAACCCGATTTCTTTTTCTCCTGGCAAAATCTGATAAACGCGTTACAGCAATCTTTTATCGCCTGTTTCGTCGCGTCATTGCTCACTTTGTACAACCATGCTTTTTCCTGCTTGTGCTCCGTAAACTTTTTTCGGACTTCCGAATCAGACTGGTACTTTTTGTTCGCCTCGTAATACTCCATTTGCACCCCCAGCGTCCAGTTGTACGCATGACGTGCCGCGTCTGCTGTCTCATATAGTTTGCTTTCTTGCTTTTTGTTCGGCAGCAGCATTACTTTTATGCTCTTAATCATTTGTCAACGCCTCCACGCCAGATAATAGCTCTTCTATCTGCTTTCTGCCTTAATACAACATATAATTTTTTGATTAATTTTGAATTATCCTGTCCACGACCAATTTGCGGAAATCCTTGGAAAGCGTGCAGAAGTACACGGAAAAACCCGTGATGCGCACGACCATATCGGGGTATTTTTCGGGATGCTCGTAAGCGTCCGCCAGTTTTTCGCGGTCGATGATGTTGATGTTTACAAGTGAGCCTCCCAATTCGTTGCAGTAAGTCATAAGAAAATTCGTTATGTTTTCAATGCCTTGTTTCCCTTTTGCGAGTGCCGGGTCGATTTCCAATTGGATCGGGGCGGTGTTGCCCCAGCAGGGCTGCACGGAGGCCACAGCTATGCCCATAGCGGTCAGCGCGCCCGAATCGCGGAACCCGGGTTCGGGATTTGCCCCGTGCGTGATCGGTTCGCCCGCCTTGCGGCCGTTTGGCGTCGCCATCACCGCCCGGCCCATTCCGATCGTGTTCGCCCACGAAAAAAGCCCCGGAATGCAGTTGTACCCGTCGGGCGTATTCGATTTTTTTGTGTGATACACCAGCATATCGGATAGGCGTTTCGCGTTTTCGTCGGCCTTTGTGCCGCCGTAACCGTAGTGCGGCGTATTTCGCATATACGCGCGCATATATTCGCGCCCCTCCCAGTTTTCGAGCAGGGCGCTTTCGATTTGCCGCCAGCTGAATTTGCGCTCATCCTCCGCGGCTCTTTCCAATGCGGCGAAACTGTCGGCGACCGTGCCCAAAGCGCAGAAATCTATCCCGAAATTGTAGTAATCGACGCTTCCGTGGGAAATATCAAACCCTTTTTCGATCGGGCCGTGGCACATGAAGTCGAGGGCCAGTTCCGGTTTTATCAGATGCGAATATTTTACATGCAAATCGATGGACTCCTTGATGACGTCCACCGCAATGCCGAGATGGCGCTCAAACAGCTCCCAGAGCCTTTCAACCGACGGTTCGCCGCGCTCCATCATTTCCAAAAAAGCCACTTCGAAAACTTTGGCCATATTGACCTTTACGGTGTCGTTGAGCGTGTATTCGGTGCCCGGCAGCGCGCACCAGTTGCAGCCCGTCTTATAGCGCGTGCGCGCGAGCTCTTCCGGATAGCCGTTTTTCATAAAGCCTTCGACCATGCAGCGGTCGCCGATATAGGCGGGGTTCCCGCATTTGTCCTCAAACATGTATTTTACACTGTGCGAAACAAACGCGCGGTCGATGTTTTCGTGTATGCGCAGGCAGAGCGCGGTGGGGATTTTCAGCCAATGGCTCGCCTCGATGGCCAGCCAGGAAATTCTATTCGTTCTGTCGGTGCCGTCGGGCCATGTGCCGCCGATTTCAAAATACTGCGTATCCTTGATCAACAGGCACGCGAGATGATAAGTCGCCTCATCTTCGCTCAGGGTGCCCTCCGCGATATCCCTGTCGAAGTGGGGCTTGAGCAAAATGTCCAGCGCGCCCCCCGCGCCCGAACCGTTATAGACGCAGGATTGCATCAAAAACCACGAAAGCCACTGGCACGCCTCGAGAAACGTGTCGGGTTTGTCGTCCATGAGCTTGAAGTTCATGGCGGCCATGCGCTCGAGATTCTCTTTGAGATCGGGGTCTGTTTCGGCCTTGGCCGCCTCTCTTGCCGCTTCCGCGTTATGCCGGATCCACTGCCGGATACCGAAGATCACTTTTTCCTCCGCTTTCAAAAAAGCGAGCTTTTCGGGGTCGTTTTTGTGGACTTCCTGATAACGGCGGATTTTTTCCAATATGCCCTTGTATCCCAGTTCAAAGCCGATGCCGCCGGCGTCGTGGTGGAAATGGTGCGCCCCGCTCACGCCGGGCACCAAATCGTATTTTCTGTGAAACACGCGGAGCTCGGGATAATCATGCTCCGGGGGCCACTGGGTCCTTCCGAACCATTCCAATTTGGTCATGTACGCGCCCGCAAGCGAGCTGTACGGATCGATATAGGCGGGATGCGTGTCGAGCAAATCATAGAAAACGTCCGCCCATTCCGCCGCCCCGCGTATGATATTGTCGGAGTGGACCGACTTGGGTTCCCATTTCCAGTCGTCGGGCGGCACGACAAATCCTTTGTCGTCGGTGTTGAAAAATCCCGGGTTCTGATATTTCAAAAGCTTCTTTTGCGTCTCCTGCTCCTTTTTTTGTCTCAGAATATCAACTTTTTCACGATAGCCGAGAGCCATGATAAATTCCCTTTCATAAAATTAATAACTGACGTTTCACGTTAAAGTGTACCTTTCGGCAAATTTGGCATTCCATTCGCGCTCGATTTGTTCTCGCCATTTGGTGGCCTCGGCGTTCAGCTTTTGCGCGAGTTCCGGCATTGTTTCTGCGAGGTTTGTTTTTTCGGAGGGATCCTCTGCGAGATTTGCCAGAAACACGGGCGCGATTTCGCCGTCGGAGAAATCGCCTTCGTACAGCTGCCCGTTTTGCACGAGCTTGTAATCCCCATGGCGCACGGCGGTTTGCGGGCCCATTTCCCAAAACAGCATATCGTGGACCTGTTCACTGCCGCCGCACAGCGCCGGCATGATATCGGCTCCGTCGAGCTCATATCCGACGGGGTCCCCTCCTGCGGCCTTGAGCACCGTCGGGAATATGTCCATTGAAGCCACCGGTATGTCTATAACCTGGCCGGGGGCGATTTTTGCCGGATAGCGGATGATTCCCGGCACGCGTATGCCGCCCTCGAACAGGCTGAATTTATGGCCTTTGAATATCCCCGCCGAACCGCCGTAATACGGGTCGGGCGTCCCGTCGAGCCAGTTGCGCGATTCGCGGGAGGGCCCGTTGTCGCTCTGGTAATATATGATCGTATCGTCGTCTATGCCAAGGCGCGCGAGCTCCGCATTTATTTCGCCTATCCCGTCGTCGACCGCCGAAATCATCGCCGCCATGACCTGCCGGTCCCACGGCAGATGGGCGAACCTGTCCATATATTTTTTCGGGGCGTGCATCGGGTAATGCGGCGCGTTATATCCGAGGTACAGCAAAAACGGCTTGTCGCCTTTTGATTTTTCGCGTATATACCCCACCGCTTTTTCGCTTATCAATTCTGTGAAATATCTGCCGTTTTCATATGTTTCCAGGTCGTTTTCCCATAAATCGTGGAGCGGATTGTGCGGGCCGCCCCAGTAAAAAATATGCGAATAATAGTCGATGCAGCCCGCCATGAAACCGTAAAAATAATCGAACCCGTTTGAGAGCGGGCGGCAATTTTGCGCCAGCCCGAGATGCCACTTGCCTATGCACGCCGTGTCATAGCCCTGTTTTTTGAGCGCGGAGGCGATAGTCGGCGTATCGGGCATAAGCCCCGAGGCGCGCCGGTGCCCGGCGAGTATGGAGCGTACCCCCGCGTTTGCCGGATACCGTCCGGTGAGCAAAGCGGCGCGGGAGGGAGAACACACGGGACTGTTGGAGTACATGCAGGTAAATCTTGCCCCGCCCGCGGCGAGCGAATCGATATGCGGCGTCGCGAAGTCATTACTTCCCATACAGGATAAATCCGCGTATCCCTGGTCGTCCGTCATTATGATGATCACATTTGGTTTTTTCACAAAAATCATGCCCCCTGACATATATTATCAATTGCTTTATTATATCACATTTGTTTTTATATCTTTGAATTTTTTGTGAATTTTGAAGTGATTGGCTGTTTTATCGTTTTGGATGTGATATAATTGTCATCATAAAATTGATTTTAGAGGGTTTGTGAAATGAAAAAAAGAAAAATCGGGTCGGAAATAGAGATAAGCCGGATGGGAATGGGCTGCTGGTCGTTTGGCGGAGGGGAATACTGGGGGGCGCAAAGCCAAAAGGACGTCGAAACGGTCGTATGCAAAGCGTTGGATTGCGGCGTGAATTTTTTTGACACTGCGAGAATGTACAATGACGGCGAAAGCGAAAAGTCGCTTGGCTTGGCGTTGAAGGGGCGAAGGCATGAGGCCGTCGTCTGTTCAAAAGTGTCGCCCGCGAAAGCGTATTTCAAAACGCTGAAACAGGAATGCGAGGCGTCGCTTTTCAACCTTCGCACGGATTACTTGGATATCTATATGATGCACTGGCCCATCAACGCGTTCGGAATCAGGCATTTTACCGAAGACCCCGCAGTCATCGAAAACCCCCCGTCCGCCGCCGAGGCGTTCGGGGCGCTTTCCGATTTGAAAAAAGAAGGCAAAATCCGCGCGATAGGGGTGAGCAACTTCGGTTTGACGCAAATGAAAGAAGCGCTTGGTTTATGCCCCGAAATGATTGTGAACGAAATGTCGTACAATATCATCTCGCGCGCGATAGAAGCGGAAATAATACCGTTCTGCAAACAAAACGACATATCGCTTATCACCTCGATGGCCCTGATGCAGGGCATTTTGAGCGGAAGATACGCCAAATTCGACGACATACCTCCCCATCAGGCGCATTCGCGGCATTTCAAAAACGAGCGGGGGCAGGGGACTTCGCGCCACTTTGAAGAGGGCGCGGAAGACGAAATCATGGAAGTGCAAAAAACGCTGGCTGAAATTTCGGCGGAACTGGGCATTTCAATCGCGCAGCTGTCCGTCGCATGGATATTTGCAAATGAAGCGGTCGACTGCGCGCTGCTCGGCTCGCGGAACGAAACCGAGCTTTTGGAAAATATAAAGGCGGCGGATATTGTTTTGCCGGGCGACGTGATCGCGCAAATCGGCGCGGTGAGTTTGCCCGTTTTAAAAAAACTCGGCAACAACGCCGATTATTATGAAAATTCAAAAAACAGCAGGATATATTGATGTATGGGAAAAATAACTGTCAAAAACCTACGACATTATTGGCGCTGTGCATACTCTTGTCTGCATCGGCGATTGCCGCGGAAAAAAATTCCGCCATATCAGTGGAGTATTTGCCTGATACGAATTATATTTCCGAATTTGAAAATCTAAAAGATGATATTGTTTGGCGTGTAAATATTATCTATGAGAGACAAAACGAAAACGATAAAACTTTATACGGTGTAAAACCTATCACGGAAGACAATATTGATTTTGCCAAGTCCTACAAAACATATCTCGATTTTTGGACCGGCATCGAATCTGCGGAAAGCCTGAAAGCGCATTTGGAAAAGTGCGGCTATTATTGGTCGGTTCCGGTGACAACCGGAAAAGCATATTATATCGTCAATATAGAAAAAGGATTGCCGTTATCAGATGAAAGAAAATGGATTATAGGGAGCATTGGATATTTTTTCGATGAATTAACGCCGTATGAATATTTACAAAAATACAGCGATGACAGCGGACTGGATATAGTTCGTAAAAACAATATGTATC
>WQXD01000245.1 GCA_009785015.1 Oscillospiraceae bacterium
TCAAAACCGCGATTTCCCTGACAAACACGACCCCGGCCACCTGGAGTATGTTTTCCTCTCCGACCAATAGCAGCTCGCCCATTTCGGGCACGCACAGAATAAATATGAGAAAACCGAGCAGGTTCGCCCCCGCGAAAACGAGGTCCGTTTTACGGGCTTTGAGAATATATCGCGCGAGATATATCAAAACGGCGGCGCCGGCGCACATGTACAGCCTGTATAAATGCTGGTTGTCCCACAGGTTTGCAATGGAATCTATCGAGTCGCCGTAGCTGACAGCCAGCATTTTTATAAACATCGCAGTCTCCGAGCAGGCGTAAAGCAAAATCACCGAAAACCACAGCCTGACAAAGAGGTCCGGGCTCTTTTGGTTTCTCAGCACCAAAACCGCCAAAGCCGCAAAAACCGCCAGACAGTAGGCCAGATAGGCGAAATCGCTCAGATAATTGAAATCATAGAACAGAACCGCCTGCATATAAAAATACACCACCGAAACGGCGAACTGCAGAAACAGCGCCCCTGCCGCGAAAAACAGCAGACTATGCCCTTCGGAGAAAAAGTTCTTTATTTTCCTCATCACAGCTTTTCCCTCTGCTTCATTTCAAAACATCGATCAAATCCAATTTTTCCCACGGAGCGCCCAGATCCTCGCGCCCCATGTGCCCGTAAGCCGCCAGCGCCCTGTATATGGGGCGGCGCAGGTCAAATCTTTCGATTATCGCCGCCGGCCTGAAATCCACCGCATCCGCCATCATCCCGGACAGCTTCGAGTCCGAGAGTTTCCCCGTTTGGAATGTGTCGACCATGACGGAAACGGGTTTCGCCACGCCTATCGCGTAGGATATCTGTATCTCGCACTTTTTCGCCAATTTTGCGGCCACTATGTTCTTGGCCGCGTGACGGGCGGCGTAAGCCGCAGAACGGTCTACTTTCGTGGGGTCCTTGCCCGAAAAACACCCGCCGCCGTGGCGCGCGTACCCGCCGTAGGTGTCCACGATGATCTTGCGCCCCGTGAGCCCGGAGTCGCACGGCGGCCCCCCCAAAACGAATCTGCCCGTGGCATTCACGAATATTTTTGTGCCGCCGTCGATAAAATCCCCGGGGACTGAGGGGATTATGACCTCTCTTGTTATATCCGTCCTGATTTTTTCGATGTCGGCGTCGGGGTCGTGCTGGGCGGCGATCACGATCGTGCCGATCCTTTTCGGCACGCCGTCGATATATTCGACGGTGACCTGCGATTTTCCGTCGGGCCTGAGATATTTCAAAGCGCCGGATTTTCTGACTTCTGCGAGTTTTTTTGAGAATTTGTGGGCGAGTGAAATGGGCAGCGGCATCAATTCGGGCGTTTCGTCGCAGGCAAACCCGAACATCATGCCCTGATCGCTCGCCCCTGTTTCAAATACGGAAGCCTCGCCCGCTTTCGCCTCGTATGATTTGTCAACCCCCATCGCGATATCGGGCGACTGCTCGTGGATTGAGCATACGACCGCGCAGCTGTCCGCGTCAAAGCCGCAGCGCGCGTCGGTATAGCCGATTTCCCTTATCGTTTTTCTGGCGATCCCCTGGATGTCGGTATATGTTTCCGTGGTTATTTCACCCATGACCAGAACGAGCCCGGTGGTGGCGCAGGTTTCGCACGCGACCCGGGACATGGGATCGCCCGACAGCAGCGCGTCGAGTATGGCGTCCGATATCTGGTCGCACACTTTGTCCGGATGCCCTTCCGTGACCGATTCCGAAGTGAACAATATTTTTTCCATTTTAAATAATACCCCCTATGTGTGTTTTTATTGTTGTTGATTTTGGCTTTCCCCGAAAAATTCCGCGGGCCCTATATCGGCGGCTTCCCGCCCCGTTTTCATACGGACGGCGCCGCTTACAAATTTTTTCATGTCGAAACAGAGCGCGCATTTTGAGACGTATCCCGCCTCTTTCGGGACAAAACCCAGCTTTTGCGCCTCTTTGAAAAACAGTCCGAGTCCGCCCTTTTGCACCGCTGTAAAGTATTTGTACTTGTCACATTCGAGGCCCTCCCCGCACAGCTCGAAAACGTTCGCCCTGAAACCGTTGCACGAAGGGGGGATCAGATCTTCGTTCAAGTCCACGTGGAAGTGCCCGAGTGATGTGATCCGGGTTTGGCATACATCCGAATCCCCGACAAAATATTCGGCCGGATATCTGTTTTTTTCGATTTTCTCAAGGATCCCGAGCGCCCTGCCGTTATAGCCCAGACCGTAGCTTTCGGCGATTTTTTTGACGAAGCCCTTTCCGAAAATATCTTCGTATTCCGGGATCCCGTGGGTGGTGTTTTCGTCCATCTGCGAAACTATCCGCTCGAATTTGGACTGCCAGATAAAAGTGCCCATGCCCGTTTTCCGGCAGCATTTTTCAAGCTCTTTTAGTTTGCCGTAGGCCACGAATTCGTTGTGGAACGGGTCGACGGAGAGAAGCAGGCAATCGACTCCGGTTTCTTTCAGTTTTTGGAGTTTTGTCAAAACGGCGGCTTCGTCTGTGTACCATGAAGCGTTGGTCTCTATATAGTCCACGAAAACGCGGTGTTCCGCTGCGGACCGGCAGACTTCGAGCAGTTTGCCGAAGTTTAAAAACGGTTCCCCTCCGCCTATGTGAACCGAGCCGCAGCCCATTTTTCCGAGCAGCGAAAAAATGCGGCCGGCGGTTTGCTTTGACATGTATTCCCCGCTTCGCGCCGGGGAGGACGAGTAGCAGCAGTGCAGGCAAGCCGCAGAGCATTTGTATGTGACGATGATCCCCGCCCCGGGATACAGGGATTTTACTTTATAGCCGGACACAACGCAGCCCCTTTCAATACTATATTATATCGGAATATATATGATACCCTATAAATAGGCGCGCAATTATGAATAAAATGTGAAAATTAATAAAATTTATGCCGGGCCCTTGAAATTGTTTTTGTTTTGTGGTATAATAGCTTGTCGCAAATCAAATCACACAACAATTTCACGCGGAATTGGGGCCGGTTTTCGAGGTCCGGCACTTTGTCCCGAAGGTGGGGGGTTTCTCCCGGGAGGGGCGCGCCTGCAGAGCATCTTTCAGGCGCAAATACCGCGGCAGATAACCTAAAAAAGGAGGAATTAAAATGTCTGTAGTATCCATGAAGCAGCTTCTCGAATCCGGCGTCCACTTCGGTCACCACACGAGAAAATGGAACCCCAAAATGGCGGAGTACATATTCACCGAACGAAACGGGATCCATGTGATCGACCTTCAAAAAACAGTCAAAAAAATCGAGGGGGCCTACGCGTTCGTGCGCCAGCTGTCCGAAGACGGCGGCTCCGTGCTTTTTATCGGCACAAAAAAACAGGCCCAGGAATCGATCCGGGAGGAAGCCGCCAGAGGAGGCATGTTCTATGTCAACCAGAGATGGCCGGGCGGCATGCTCACCAATTTCAAAACGATCAAAAAGAGCATAAACCGCCTGCACAGCCTGTATAAAATGCAGGAGGACGGCACGTTCGACATGCTCCCGAAAAAAGAAGTGATCGCCCTGATAAAAGAAATCAACGATTTGGAGCACAACTACGGCGGAATAAAGGACATGACGACCCTGCCCGGCGCGCTTTTCATCGTCGACCCGCGCAAGGAGAGAAACGCCGTACTGGAAGCCAAAAAACTCAATATCCCGATAGTGGCCATAGTCGACACAAACTGCGACCCCGACGAAATCGATTATCCGATTCCCGGAAACGACGACGCCATCAGGGCGATAAGGCTCATCGCCGCCACAGTCGCAGACGCTTTAATCGAGGGCAAACAGGGCGAATCGTTCGCCGAAGTTCCCGACGCTCCCGAAGTAATCGCCGAAGTTCCCGAAAAACCCGTCGAAGCGGAGCCGATAACGGTCGCCGAGTTCGAAGAGACGGCCGCCGGCGAGTGAACAAAAAGAGAAAAAACAACTAAAATTACGGAGGTATTTTAAAATGGCGATAAGCGCTAAAGAGGTATCCGAGCTCAGGGCGAAAACGGGCGTCGGAATGATGGATTGCAAAAAAGCGTTGGAGGAGGCCGGCGGCAACTTCGAAGAGGCGATGAAATCGCTGAAGGAAAGAGGGCTCGTAGTGGCGGCCAAAAAGGCCGAAAGGGTGGCGGCGGAAGGGCTTGTCGACATACTGTACGACGAGGCTTCGGGCACCGCGGCCATGGTGGAGGTGAATTCCGAGACCGATTTCGTGGCGAAAAATGAAAAATTCCGGGCCTTTGCCAGAGGCTGTCTGGATGTCATACTGGAACAAAAACCCGCCGATGTCGGCGAGCTTCTGAGTATGCCGTTTGACGGCGGCATGACGGTCGACGAAGCGCTGAAGGACAAAATCCTGCAGCTGGGCGAAAATATGTCGATAAGAAGGTTTGTGGCGACCACCGGGGTTCTGTCCACATATATCCACAACAAAGGCGCAATCGGCGTAATAGTCAAGGTCGAAGCCGACGAAGCGGCGCTGTCCGGCGAAGGGTTCGCGGAATTCAAAAAGAACCTCGCGCTGCAGATCGCGTCCATGAAGCCCCTGTACGTGGAGAGGGGCGCCGTGCCCGCCTCGGTAATCGCGGAGGAAAAGGAAAGAATCGCGGAACAGATCAAAGAAGACGAGGCAAACGCGAAAAAACCCCCGGCCGTGATCGAAAAGATGATCGAGGGCAAAATCAGAAAGTATTATGAGGACAACTGCCTGTTGGAACAGGGCTATGTAAAAGCGGAAGACAAGATGCTTGTGGGTGAGTATATCGCAAATTACGCGAAGCAGACCGGCGGACAGGTGAAAGTGGCGGAGTTCCACAAATTCGAAAAAGGCGAAGGGATTCAAAAAAGGGAAGACGATTTCGCCGGGGAAATCGCGAAACTCACCGCCGGAAGATAGATTGCAAAAGAAAAGCAAAAATATCGGGGTGACACTCCGGTATTTTTTTGCAAACGGGGGCAAGGACGGAATTGTTTGCGAGGGGGTATGATATTGAACGGCACGGAATATAACGAGCGTCAAATAATAGACCAGATATCGACGATAAACCTGTTGGAGGACAAGGCGTTTAAGATCGCGCTGTCGAATGAAAGCCTGTTCAGGTTGATCACGAAAGAGATAACGGGAAGCGAACTGCATGACGGTAAATTCAACTACAACGGCGAGATATTGGTGACGGTGAAAAACAAAAAAATAGTGTTGGACAGTTTGGTGAAGACGGACAAAGAGTGGGTGGACATCGAGGGTCAGCAGAAGGCGGGGGAATTTCCGTTCGCGCGGCATTTGTACTACTGGGCGACGATATACTCGCAGAGCCTGACGGAGGGTATGAAGTACAGCGACTTGATACCGGTGACGGTGATAGTGATATACAAAGACAAGGGCTCATGCGGTATGAAGGAGGAATCAATGCTCGGAGGCAAATTGGCGGAGAGGAAGGCGACGAGGAATCATCTGAGGCTGATAGCGGTGAACGCGGCGAAATGGAAAGAGAGCGAGAGCGAAAGTCTGCGGGCGTACTTATATCTGCTGCACAGGGGATTCGGGGGTATTGATAGTCCGGAATCATGCGCCGAGATAGATTTCAGCACAAACGAGGGCAGGCGAATATGGCACGCGATGAGGGGATCATGTGCGGAGTCATTACTGGAAAAAGTAGAAAACA
>WQXD01000246.1 GCA_009785015.1 Oscillospiraceae bacterium
CGAAAGGCAACGTTCAACGACTAACCCGGAGACGGGAGTACGCGCAAGTGCGCGGAAGCGGTGGACGCCCGATGACAAGGGTGATGATATAGTCTGCGCTGCATGGAAACATGCAGGAGTTCGGCCCGGTAGTGTGTGTAGGGGCGCACAGTGTGCGCCCGCCATAGGGGTAGAGAACCGGCAGGGAGTAACGAACCTTGTTGAACAAGCTAAAAATCTATAAAAACAAAGCAAAAGAAAAAATTCAAAAATCATAAAGTACTTGACAAAAACATTTGCCTGTGATATAATAGTATAAGAGGGATATGGGTGAATTGTAGGGGCAGACCTGCGTGTCTGCCCGGGCGACCACACAGGGTCGCCCCTACAAGTATACCGAATGTAATATCACAGAAAGGCAGGTGAACGTGTGACGAATATGAACATAGTTCATGTGCAGTCCACGCCAATCGACAATACAATGGTAAAATCCTATAGAATAAAGTTGATACCGACAGAAGAACAAGAAAAAATGTTGTGGGCTCATGTGGACGCAATGAGGAGCGTGTGGAACTGGGGACTAAGCGTGAATATGGAGCGGTTCAGGAATGGAGAGAAGCATTTGACCAAAATGAGTTTGGGCAAGATATTGACGGAGTTGAAACAGAACGACGAAGGGTTCAAATGGTTGAATGAAGTATCCGTCCAGACATTGGCGATGGCGTTACTGGACTTGGACAACGCATACGCGGCTTTTTTCGGCATACAGAAAAAAGGTCCGAAGTATACGGAAAACAAAATCAAGAAGTTCAAGATCAGAAACAAAAAGCTGACGCCATACGAAATGAACGGGCACCCGAAGTACAAGAGCAAGCACGAAGCAGAGTCGAAGTTTTACACGAGAAACGACGGAGTATATTTGCTCAAGGGCAGCGTGGTTCTGGAGAAGATCGGCAGAGTGAAATATCAGACAAATTACGCGGAATTGCCGATAGTGGGCAAGCGGAGCGAGAACACAACAAAATATATCAACCCGAGGGTGAGATACGAGAGCGGAAAGTGGATATTGAGCTTCGGGATTGAGCGCGAGAGCGCAAAACGAGAGTTAAACGATTATTCGGTGGGTATCGACCTGGGCGTTTCAGATTTGGCGGTATACAGCTACGACCACGGTACGCAGAGCGGCAGGGCCAAAAACGTGAACAAGAAAAAACACGTGAGGCGGCTAAAAAAGCGCATGAAGCGCAGGCAGCGCAGCGTGAGCCGCAAATACCGCGCGAACGGCAATCACGAAAAAACGGCGCGTATCGTGAAAGAAGAAGCGAAGATCAAGAAGCTGTACCGTAAGCTGGCCAACATCAGGCACAATCATGCACACCACGCGACGAGCGAGATCATCAAG
Organism: Oscillospiraceae bacterium; assembly: GCA_009785015.1. Next base: position 1,382 of record WQXD01000246.1, read on the forward strand.
CTGAGCCCGGGCAGAATCGTCATCGAGGACTTGAACATATCGGGCATGATGAAAAACAAGCACCTGAGCGAGGCGATAGCCGAGCAATGCTTGCACGAGTTCCGGCGGCAGATAGAGTACAAGGCGAAATGGGCGGGAATCGAGGTTGTCCTAGCGGACAGATTCTACCCGTCGAGCAAAAAGTGTTCGAGCTGCGATGCGATCAAGCGGGATTTGAAGCTAAAAGACAGGGTGTACAAGTGCGATGAGTGCGGGTTGGCGATCGACCGCGATCTGAATGCCGCGAAAAATTTAGAAATGTACGCGGTCTGAAACGAAAAGAGATAACGTACATATATATAGGATTTCGTTGTATCCAAATACAAGCCCGCGGAGAGCTACATAAACGCGAGTAGGCATTGCCGAAAGCGGGTTTTACGAAGCGGGAAGCAAACAAGGATTTATGAAATTTATACTTTGTATAGGTTTTTATAGTTTTTTGGCAACGGCAAATGTCGCGGTTTCCCTCGCCCATTTCGGCGTTGAAGCCGCATTCGTCACAAAACTGCCCGAAAACGATATCGGGCAGGCTGCACTAAACGCCCTGCGCCGGTATGGGGTGGATACCACTGAAATCAGGCGCGGGGGACCGCGCCTCGGGATCTATTATTTGGAAAAAGGCGCCAGCCAGAGGGCTTCGAAAGTCATATACGACCGCGCCGGTTCCTCAATCGCGGCGGCAAAACCCGAAGATTTCGACTGGGCGTCGATATTTTGCGGCGTGAAGTTATTTCACTTTACAGGCATCACCCCGGCGCTCGGCGGCAGGCTGCCCGAAATCTGCGAACAGGCCTGCAAAACGGCGAAAGATATGGGGCTGACTGTGAGCTGCGACCTCAATTACCGCAAAAATCTCTGGAGGCGTGAGACTGCGGGCGAGGTGATGGGCCGTCTGATGAAATATGTCGATATATGTATCGCCAACGAAGAAGACGCGGGGGATGTGTTCGGCATTGCCGCGCCGGGTACCGAAGTCGGCGAGGGCAAACTGAGCCGCGAGGGATACAAAAGCGTGGCCCTTCAGCTGAACCGGCGTTTTGGCTTTAAATCGGTCGCCATAACGCTGCGGGGCTCTCTTTCCGCGAGCGACAACAACTGGGCGGGAATGCTTTATGAGGACGGCGAATACTACTTTTCCAAAAATTACGCCGTGCACATAGTCGACAGGGTCGGCGGAGGGGACAGTTTCGGCGCGGGGCTGATATATTCGAAGCTTTCCGGAAAGTCCCCCAAAGACGCGCTCGAATTCGCAGCGGCGGCGAGCTGCCTGAAACATTCAATCGAAGGCGATTTCAACTTGGTCACGGTTGACGACGTGCAAAAGCTGTGCGAGGGCGACGGCAGCGGCCGGGTGAGCAGATGACACTCAAAAAAATTTAAGCGGGGGCAGATGTTTTATCTGCCCCCGCGGTTTTCTTTTATAAATCAAGTTTACAGGTTTTTAGTGATGAGGCCGGTTTCGTCGCTTTGCGTGAGTTTGGTCAGTTTGTACCTGTCTATCATTTCATGCAGCGCCGAATGCGACTTGTCGATGAAGTCCATGTACAAAAACGACACGCTCCGAAGCTCTCCCAAGACTTTCTTTTCGGCTTCTTCGAGTTCTCCGCGGCGGAGCTCCGCCTCTTGGATTATGGCGTTTGCCCGCGCCTTTGCCTCCTGCTCGATCTTCTCGGCGGCGGCGGTCTTTTCGGCCTCGATCAGCTTTATGTTCTGCAGGTAGACGTCCGCCGCTTCCTGCGCCGCGCGCAGCACCCCGCTCACGGAGAGCGAAGCCTCGGCGAGAGAGCCGGGGTTGTCGATTGAGAACTGCGCCGTCTTGCCTGCGGCGGCAGAACCCTTTACCAATTCATCTTTTTCCGCTGTCAGCCGCTCTATCTGTCCGTTCTTTTCGTCCTTTTCGGCGGCCAATCTTCTGATCCGCGCATTCAGCCACTCTATCTGTTCGTTCTTTTCGGCGATCAGCGTTTCGGTATGCCCTTTTTCGCCCTTATCCGCGCCGAGCTTCGCGATTTCGGATTTCAGCCGTTCCACTTCCCCGTTTTGTTCTTCTTTTTCGACAGTCAGCCTGATATTGCGCGCGTTCAAGCGCTCTATCTGCCCGGACTGCTCTTCTTTTTCGGCGAGCATTTTTTTGATTGTCTCGTTCAGGGCGCCTATCTCCCCGTCTTTGTCGGCGAGTGCGGATTCGGATTTCTGCTGCCCGCCCCTTTCGGCGCTCAATTTCTCGATTTCGGCGTTCAAGCGCTCTATCTGTTCATCCTTTTCAAAAACCAACGATATCAGCTGCCTCTCAAGATTTTGTTCCTTCACGTTTACCCGCGCATCTTCGAATAATTCGTTATCCATAAATTACACACTCCCCATTACGCCCCTAAATAAACCGCCCGTAATACTTGATATTGTAGCACAAATATTATCAGATGTCAAGCGTTATTTTCAATATTTCACAAAATATTTTTATGAACATATTGACATACCCGTCCATTTGATATAAATTAGTAAAAAACCCGACGGGGCAACACAAACAAAACGGAACTGCCCCAAAACGGGGAAGTTCCAAAATCCCTTGGTGCCTCCAGCCAGAATTGAACTGGCGACACAGGGATTTTCAGTCCCTTGCTCTACCGACTGAGCTACAGAGGCAAATATGGCGACCCAGAAGGGGCTCGAACCCTCGACCTCAAGCGTGACAGGCTTGCGCGCTAACCAACTGCGCCACTGGGCCATTTCTATCCGGCGCGGAACCGTTCTGGTGGGAGCTACAGGGATCGAACCTGCGACCCTATGCTTGTAAGGCATATGCTCTCCCAGCTGAGCTAAGCTCCCACAGTCCGTTTGCCGACAGTATTTTACATTATACCACATTATTTTCCGCGTGTCAAGCGTTTTTTTGCTTATTTCAGAACTTTTTTTCAGTGTTTTTTTTCATGAGGCCCGGCTGCCTCTGCCAGGCGAATATATACCTCACTATTTTGTCCCTGACGGGGTCGCTTATTTTATGGAACAGCGCGCGGACTTCGTATTGATCCCTGGCTTCCCCGCAGCGCTTCAAACTCAGTATCTGAGCCACCGCCGGCAGGCCTTCGTCGTTGACGATCAACATGCATTCCAAAAAAGTGCCTTCGTCCATATCCTTGTCCGCTTTGCCCCTGTATTTGAAACCGCCCGCGCTCAGATCGTCGGTGCAAAATTTCAAATATCCCTTTTCAGTCTCTAAAACCCCTTCATCCGCCGCCTTTTTCGCCTCTTTGGATTTTTCGGCGTCGTATTTCAAGCCGCCGCCGGAAATAAAGAGCTCGATTTTTAAAATCCCCGAAACTTTGTAGTATATATCCACCGAAAGCGGCATTCTGTAAAATTCGCGCCGCTGATGGCGCTCGGGGCCGCTTGTCGGGATCAGCTCAAATATATATTTGGAATATTTGCCTAAGCTTCCCAGCTCCGAGGTCATATCCTCGATATCAAATCCGTCTTTTGGGGACGCTTCCCTTATACCGAGTATCTTGGCTGTAAAACCGAACAGCGTTTTCTGGGCTTCCACATACGAAACGTAGACGATTTCGTTTTCCCTGTATTCGAGTTCCTGCGCCGATTCGACGCAGATCCCCGCCGTCATGACATTGCCTTTTTTGTACAAAAACTTTCCCGCGTATTTTCCGGCAGGGTCATAGTCAGGCGCCGCTTTTGCCTGCTTTTCCTCGATTGTGATCACTTGATTGGCGGAGAGGTCTATCTTTGCTTCGAACTCCAACTCCCGTTCCCATTCGCCGCTTGTATAACTGACGGACTCCGAATCCAGCATTTTTAAATCCTCCGATTTTCAAAATTTTTGTTTTCAAATTTTTAAACACAAAAAACCCCGCCGAGCCGTGTGCCGCGAATAGCAAAACCTTGCAACGACAAGGGTGGCTTCTCTCCGATACTTTGTGCTCCCAACGTCCGCGCAAAAACGCGGGAGGTCTGCATCCCCATAACCGGAAGTCCGAATCCATTTTTTTTGCTGTTGGTTTTTATCCGCGCGCATCACTAACTAAGCAGGACTTTGTTAAAGCAGCCTCGCTTTACTCGGAATCGTCGTCTTCCTCGTCATAATCTATGTCTTGCATTAATTCGTCTTCGAATATGTCGGCTATACGGTCGAATTCGTCGTCGTCCTCTATAGTTACGAATATTTCCTCGCCGTCTTCCTCGATCACTTTCAAAACTATGAAACTGCC